>JBBQGO010000086.1:0-8615 GCA_038323125.1 Pyrinomonadales bacterium | reverse complement strand
CGAATCCAGCTCTTTCCTACTCATTCGAATCGTCCCTCTTGTTTCCATCTATGCTCCTCAAACAAGAGCATCTCAGACACTTTCACAATAGGACATTTCTAAAGAGTTCTATCTAGGACATTCTCATGGAGTTCTAACAGTTTCGTAGTTGGGGCTACCCCAAAAATGATAAAAGGTATAAACTGGACCGTTGCCTCTGTTATCTGTAAAAGCATCAGAACCGAATCGGCGACGAGGAAGGTGCTCTCTTCGTTGACTTTCCGAAATTCCAAGTTGCGCATTATTCGAACTGCTTAATAAAAGTTCTGAATTAGCGAGTACCAATCCCCTATCTCTAATAACTTCGGCAGGCGTCGGAAGTTGTGCCTCCCTGAATGCATTAACACAGGCCGGCGATATCAGCATGTAGAATATGCCTAACCCGATCTCGCTGCCTTGGCTTTCTGTGAATCCAACGGTCCGCACTCTTTTTCCTATCAAAACCAACATCTTGAGTGCGAATGCGAGTTCATCTAAAAAATCGCCGTTCTCAGGTGGGTCGACGTCATCGTCGCTGCCAGGCAGCTGGACTACCTCCAAGCGCGTTAATTCCCACCAGTGCCCTACTATTGAAGTCGGCCAAATTACGTCACCATCACGTCTGCCGGTGACTTTAATTTTTTCTTGCCACGTTTCAGTTACAATTTGACTTCCCGCGAAAAGTAACCCCCGCACCCTTAAATAATCCTCAAGATATTTACACGAAACTGGACCGCCGTCGCTCTCACAGCCCGTATGGATGTTCGATATTGACCCGCCTCGCTTGTAGTTGGCAGCCGGAATATCCTGAGGATCATCTCACAGATCGAGGGGTCAGGCGTGCGATCTTGCGATTTTCTCGTAGTATCCTCTCGCGACTCAATCGCTATTTCTCGGAGGCGACCTGGTGAAGCGTGCTGGCGATGAAGGTTTGATACGGCATCCCTTTCTTTGCCGCGAGGGCCTGTATCTTTTCAAGATCGCGCGATGAGATTCGGATGTTGATCCGCTTGTCCTTTGCGAGGGTCTGTGACGCGGCAGCCTCCAACGTTTTCTTCTCAGCCCGAAAATTCCTGATGCTTTCGAACTCACCGCGCTCGTAGTCCCTAAGTATCTCAAGTTCCTCTTTGTCAAATTCTGGTTTGTTCTTACTCACGATAAATACTCCCTTGTTGCTTTGCGGCTTGGAATAATAGTCTTAAGAAATCTCGTCCCGCCCGACTTTACATACGGCACCAGCCAAACGTATCCGTCAATATCGATCACGATGAACCTCTGGCCAGGATACTTGTTTAGGTCGGGGAGAGCGATCACATCCAAAATATGGCCGGCCTCGATCTGAACAAGTACTTCCTCAAAGCAAACACCGCGCGTCCGCTCGAGAACCTCGTTTTTCTCGTCACTCCAGTCAAACCCACTCACACTGACATTCTCAACCCGCGTGTGCCTTTTGTCAACAGCACATGTTTCCCGACCGATAGATGTCGGCTGATTTGGAGCGTTTACTTCGCACCCCCCTTAAACTCTCGGCCACCGAACGAACCGTCTGCCCGTTGTCGATCATCTCAACGCATCCCGCCTGAACTTCTCGTCATATTTCCGTCTCGTCTGATTTATCCATTGTTGCTCATATTTTTGCTCATATCCTCGAATTTCCTATGCAACTCGCGTCCGTCAAATCAGGACCATCACAAGCGGCTTCCGCCTATTTGATCCACTTTTCCGTCATATCGCACCAGATGACGAGGCCGCGCCACTCGCCGTATTTGCTGTAATGCTTCTCGATCTTCTTATCGGGACACGCCTTTTCATTATTGTGGGTTTTGTAAAACTGCGAGCGCAGCCACGAGTCGAGAGCGAGGCCATCGTAACGCCCAACGAGTTTCAGCAGGTTCTCGGCCGCGTAGTCGCCGACCCCTTTCACCTTTTTCATCTCTTTTTTCAGGTCGGCGGTCGACAGCTCGGATGTGAGCCATTTCTCAGGATCAAGGGCGCCGGAGGCGACCGCCTCGGCGAGTTCGACAAAATACGGAGATCGATAACCGGCCCGCATCTCGTCACGGTAAAAGTCGGCCCCAACGCCTGCCATCTCAACCGCGGTCGGAAATGACCTTTTGCCGTTCGCCGCCGCAGCACCGAGTTTCCCGACCAGATTGGTGACCATCGCCACGGTAAGCCCCCACGAACAATTCGTCGTGCAAATGGTCTTTACCAGGTCTTCGAATACAGTCGCGCTTCTGAGCAGCCGGCCCGCCTTTCTCTCCCCGATCCATTGCAGCCTTCCGTTGCCCGCAACGGCATCGTACAGGCCGATCAGGTCCTCATCCAGCCGCAGCAGGTGCCGCACCGCCGTGATGATCGCCGATGCCTCGTAGCGGCTGTCGCCGAGTTCGATCCTGATACGCTGATCGACCTCCGAGATCACTGCCGGTACCGGGTCGCCGGCAGCATCGCGAAACACATAGCTCAGCCGCCAGTTTTCTTCGTCGAGCTCAAACGGGGCCAACTCGCACCAACCGTGGCTGTAAACGGTCGCCTTGAAACTGAAATCGACGGGTGGATCGATAAAATAAGTCTGTGCCATGTGACTGCCTTGCTCCAGTGGTCTTTACATTAAGTTACATTTTTTCGGCTATCGCCGTACATTCTACGTCTAAACGCCTAGAGAGTATTTCTGAAACGAATTGTTTGCAATTAAATAAACGCTTGTTTTTGTATCGTAACTACTGTAAATTTGTGACGTATAACATTTTTTAACGGATTCCCCTCCCTCTGTATCCGCTATCGACGACCACATCAAATACAGTTTTGTTTTTGTCTTAACAGGAGGAGATGGTATGTATAGCAGAATTTCGCGCCATTCGTCGCGGATCATAGCTGCCTTCACGATGGCATTGTGCCTCGTCTTTGGAATAAACGCCCAGACCGACCCGGACCCGAATTCCCCGACTCCCGTGCTGCTTACCCATCCGGGTTCGAGTACGATCCTTGCCATCCCCAGGGATGCCGGGCGCGTTGATCTGAACACCGTAGTGCCCCGTGCGTTTGAGCCCGACTCGACCGTGGTCCTCTTTGTTAAGAATATAGCGCTGATGAATGGTGAAGGTGCCAGTGCCTTTCGCATCCACGCCGAGGACGCCGCCGGCCGGACCTACCGGTTTCCTGTATTGAGTATCAAAAAACATTTGGCCCCGACCGTCGGAACAGGTTTGTACGCGGTCACCGTCAGGCTTACCGACGAGATAGGGTTTTGGGGCCCGCCGGCCGCGGATGGCGACCTTTTGGTCGGAATCACATGGCGCGGCCTGATCAGCAACCGCGTCCTTCTGGGCCTGGGGCAACCCGGCGGCCGAATAAAAAGCGGTACGGGTGCGATGCCGGGTCCGGTCAATACCCGTATTCCCTCCAAGAATGAATCCGTCGCCAACGCACCGGACTATATCGGTTACCGGTGGTCGGGTGACAGAAAGCGCTTTCTTGAGCAGGCGACCTTCGGGCCAACCGCGGCGCTCGATTTCAGGGTTAGGCGAGTAGGCCTCAGTACCTGGCTTGCCGAACAGTTCGAGGCACCCTATCCGACCTTTCCGTATCCAAACCAGCCGCTAAAGACACAGAACCAGGGTTCGGACCCGACCTGCAACGGCGGCCCCGACGATGTGCCTGTGACCTGCGTTCGCGATACGTACACAATGTATCAACCGCAAAAATGGTTATTTCAGGAGGCCTTTTATGGCGACGCACAGCTTCGCCATCGTGTCGCCTGGACATTGAGCCAGATCTGGGTGACCTCGGGCGTTGATATTCAGCAGGGGCGGCACATGGTCGAGTATCACAAGATATTGTCGGCAAATGCATTTGGCAATTACCGCACGCTGATGAAGGAGATGACGCTAAACCCGACGATGGGCCGTTACCTCGATATGGCGATCAGCACGCGGAACAATCCTAATGAGAATTACGCCCGCGAGTTGATGCAGCTCTTTTCGATCGGCCTCTTTCTCCTGGATCAGGACGGAACCCTAAAGCTCGACGGCACGAACAACCCCATACCGACCTATGGCCAGGAAGGCGTCAACGACCTTACAAAGGTTTTGACCGGCTGGACGAATTGCAGTGTACAAGCCGCCTGCCCGAATATCGTTGCGGGAACCGTTAACTACATTGACCCGATGAGGATAAACAACACTAACAACCATGACCTGACCGCAAAAACGCTTCTGTCATGGCCCGCCGATCCCAACTTTCCGCCAAACAACACGAGCATCCCTGCCTGTACGACGTGCACAAACGCGGCGAACATAACGACCTACGCCAACACATCGATGGACCAGGCCCTGGACAATATCTTCTACCATCCGAATGTCGGCCCCTTTGTCAGCAAGCTGCTGATCCAGCATATGATCACCAGCGATCCGACGCCGGCATACGTAGGCCGTGTGGCAGCCGTATTTAATAACAATGGTCTCGGCGTACGCGGCGATATGAAGGCGGTCATCAGGGCGCTGCTGCTCGACCCCGAGGCCCGCGGCGACCTCAAGACTGACCCCGTTTTCGGCAAGCTCCGCGAGCCCGTACAGTTTGCGACAAATTACCTGCGTGCGTTTAATGTTCGATCGGCCAATGGCTTGACTCAGAGTGATGGCGTGATCTTTCAGCGAGGAGAGTTTGTGGGAATGGGTCAGGTCCCGTTCCGGTCTCCGACGGTGTTCAACTATTATCCGCCCGATTTCGGAATACCCGGCACGACGCTGCTCGGGCCCGAATTTGCGTTGATGACGACCGGCACGGCCATACAGCGGCAGAACTTTGTTAATCGAATGGTGTATTCAGTCCCGCCGATACCCGGCGGCACTATCAATGCTCCTGATGGAACTTCGGTAGATCTCTCGGATCTGCAGGCATTGGCCGCGGCCGATGCGAGCGGCGGCCTACTCGTGGATGAGCTTGACCGGCGGCTGATGGGCAGTACGATGTCGCCCGAGATGAGATCGACGATACTTACCGCCGTTACGAGCGTTGCGAGCACGAACACGCTCGCACGGGCACAGCAGGCTGTCCATCTCATCATAACGTCATCACAATATCAGGTACAGAGGTGAAAACAATGAAAGAAACACGACGCGATTTTCTGAAAAAGACCGGCGGATGTGCACTTGGCATGGCTTCCCTGGCAACGCAAATGCATCACCTCGGTGCAATGAGCGCGATGGCCCAAAAGGTGATCGACAGCGGCTCAGGCGGCGGGTACAAGGCCTTGGTCCTGTTGTTCTGGGCGGGCGGTAATGACGGCAATAATATGGTCATTCCCAACCACAGTGATCCGGCCGTTAGCAACTACGCAGCATACAGCGCGGCGCGGGCCTCACAGGGCCTCGCGGTTGAGCAGGCATCCCTGCTGCCAATCAATGTTCCGCGTATGGGCAACCTCACCTATGGACTGCACCCCAACCTGGGCAGCGTTGCCGGCGGGACCAACAACGGCATCCATGAGCTGTATAACCAGGGCAAGATGGCTATCGTTGCCAACGTTGGCACACTGGTCCGCCCTCTGACCAAGGCCCAATACCTCAACTCGGCTTTCAAAAAGCCCTACCAGTTGTTTTCGCATTCGGACCAGGTAAACCAAAACCAGACCAGCGTATCGACAACGCAGGCATTCACGGGCTGGGGCGGCCGCATGTCGGACAGGTTGACGGCGGGCAGCAATCCGACCGGGCTGATCCCGATGGTTACTTCGATCGCCGGAGCACAGCTATTTACGTCCGGCCAATCGACATTGCCGCTCGCTATTGCCGATGCAAACACAACACTCGCCAATGTGCTGAATCCCGCAGGTTTTACTGATACAGCTAATGGAGGCCCGGCCCGCTTGACGGCATTTAATGCCCTGCGGTCGGTCGATCTGGATTCGGAATATATCAAGGCGGCGAGCAACGTCACGGACCTCGCGATGCAGGCCAACGCGGCACTCGCCAATGGGCAGGACACAACCGTAACGCCGGTCCCCAATTCGGGCATCGCCCGCCAACTCCGCCAGGTCGCGCGTCTGATCAAATCGCGTGACACGCTCAATATTAACCGGCAGGTCTTTTACGTGCAGATCGGCGGCTTTGACACGCATGCCAATCAGGTCGTCAATCAGGCTAACCTGTTCGGCCAGTTCAGCCAGGCGATGCGATGGTTTTGGGATGAGCTGGTCACGCAAGGCATCCAGAATGACGTCACAACATTTACGCTCTCGGACTTTGGCCGCACCTTGAATCCCGCGGGAACAGGGGCCGGCGTCGGCTCGGACCACGGATGGGGCAATCATATGTTCGTTATGGGCGGTTCGGTCGCCGGCGGCGACATGTACGGCAGCCGCAGGCCCGACGGTACCGGCGATTACTTCCCGACCCTGACCATGGGCTCAAGCGGCCCCGATGATACCGATAACAACGCCAACGGCCGCGGACGCTGGATACCGACGACCTCGGTCGACCAGTATGCCGCGACAATGGCACGCTGGTTCGGCTTGGCGCAGGCGGATGAAGCCTCAGTGTTTCCAAACCTCCACGCCTTTACCGGTGAGCACGCCCAACTCGGCTTTTTGCCATAGCCGACAAATACGCGGTCTAAAGCCATCGTAGATGGCGACGGCACACTAGCCCCGGGTGCGAACCCGGGGCGGCATGATCCAGAAAAGTCAGGCTAGCGTATGCGAGCGACAGCGGTATACTGCCCTCGGCATCGATCTTCTTGCCGGAACGATTTTTCACTACAACAAAGTCATTTTGTTGTAAATAAAAATCATTTCGCAAGTTATAAAATCATTTCGTTACTAATAAAATCATTTCGCAAGTTATAAAATCATTTCGCCGGCGGGAAAAATGATTTCTCCACTTATAAAATCATTTCGCCAGTAATAAAATCATTTCGCCCGTTATAAAATCACTTCTCCACTATCAAAATGATTTCTCCGAGAAGAAAATTTGCCCGCGAAACACACGAAACACGCCTGCCGAGCCCGCGAATACAGGGCTGTGTCCAATTCGCCCCGCGGAGAAGCTGTACTCCGCCCGCACGGCCTATCTCGAATTTCGCGGCTGTGCCGTCCGAGGGTCTCTGCACCAGTGTCGGAACCGTAAGCGACCCTGTTTTTCTTTCTACGAAATATCCTGCCGCCACATCTGTATCGTTCAATAAAGCAACACGGGCGACGATAAGATACCGTAGTATGAAGGCGGCTTCAGGCGGCTTCACGCGGCTTCACGCGGCTTTAGCCGTCTTTCCTCGTTTCGCTTAGCCACGTTGTTTACAGCGTGGTTGAGGTTCTAGGTTGGTCTCTGAAGGGCGTTTTCACGTCCTTTTCGACTTTGGGCTTTTAGCAATCATCACTTTCGTCATCCGAGGTTCCCCTTGCGCGTGCGGGGCACATTGGTCAGGAACGAGATCCAGCGACGTGGCTCCGACGAGGCCGCCCGCATCAAGGACCTTCTCGCTCTTGGCAAACGCCTTTCTGCTGTCTCGCCATCGGGCTTTGATCCCGATCGCCCGATCTTCACCGACTGGCAGCGGCTACTCGAACTCGTCGCACGCGACTACTCGAAGGAACTCGCCGCGACACAGGCAGAAACACGACCGGTAGGGAGTGTGCCGTCTCGTTCAAAGGAGGTCCCGGCAACAGCCTTATAACGGGCCGAACTGCCCAACCAGTCCCCCCCAAATAAGGGCCATGGAAATGTGCAAAAGCTAAAAGACAGCTTTCACACATTCCCACAGCCCCTGCTACTGCTGCATCCAAATCCAAACAGAAAATCCAGGAAAAAGAAAAAAACCTTTCAAATCCCACCTTTTTTACTTTACCTTTTCATCAATAGATGAACGTCCGGTCCTGCGAGTCCGCCTTTGTATTTCCTGCCGCGTCGAAAGCGTATCCGTCGCTCGTACTCAACCGGTTGTCCGCGGTGTTGATCCCGGGATTGTATATCTTCCGGTCTTCGTTACAGACTGCCCCCGAACAGTTCTTCGGCAGCGTCGACGTATTCGCCTCGACAAAATTCCTGTTTCCATATCGATCATACGTAAAATCCTGCCGCCACGACTGGCCATCGATCTCCTCGGTGGAGTCATCGATACGGTTCAAAGAGTCGTAATAGTACTTTTGCGTCGATATAAACTCGTTCTCGCCTTGGCCAACGTTAGGTACGGTGATCACCTGCTGAACAATATTTCCGTTATTCTCAGACGTGTCAATAGTCGTCCCGTTCCAATCACCGTAGCTGTAATCGAGCTTGAGACGTCCACGAGCATGCCGCTGCTATAATCTAGGTCACAGGGGCCTATCTTCTCAAAGGGAGCAGCAGACGCTCTTTCGCAGGTCCCCCGTAAACTGTTCGGGGTCCGCGCCGGATCTCGTTAATACATCCGCTTCGCTGATCTCAAGCAAATCAAACTTGAATCCGTAGGTTCCATCACCGAAAGAGCGAGGCGAACTTTTAAATACACCCCGGAATAGAGCCTTAACCGTTCCGTCGTCTTTTGGCAGCTTTCGAAATATCTTTTTCGACTTACTCGTAATCTCATCATCATCGATCTCAAGCCATGTTTTACCTTCC
>JBBQGO010000085.1:0-8635 GCA_038323125.1 Pyrinomonadales bacterium | reverse complement strand
CGTTCTCAAAAAGCTGGCGATAACGGGCTTCGCTGTCCTTTACCGCATCGTGGGCGCGCTTGCTCTCAGTAATGTCCTGCCACATGACCATCCCGGCAAAGATCTCATTGTCCTCGTCGCGCACCGGAAGGACCGACACCTGGAACGCTCCTTCGTCGGTTTCAGACTCTATAACAACAGTTTCACCATTCAACGCTCGTTCATAGAACTCCGCCCATTCTTTGGCCGTTTCGACAGGGAATACATCCCATAGCGTGTGGCCTTCGAACATCTCTTTCGACCATTTATGAGCCTCTAGTTGCTTACCGTCGGCGAGGGTATACCGATATTCACGGTCGAAAAGGAGCACCGCCGTACGGGGAATTGTCTGGGCCAACGTACGATAGAGCTTCTCACGCTTTTGCATCTCCTCTTCTGCCGATCGACGCTCCGTTACGTCAACGATCACACCCTGCCAGCAAAGCATTTCGCCGCTGCTGTCTTTGATAAAGCAGCTTCGGTCGCGGACCCATACCACGCGGCCATCCTTACAGACGACCCGGTATTCAAAATTGATACTCTCCCCCTTGCGCATCGCTTCACGAGTTCTTTCCAGTACATCGTGCCGGTCGTCGGGGTGGATGATACGGTCCCAGATATCGGAATCGTTGTGCCAGTCCGACAGAGGATAGCCGAACGACTCGAATGTCGGGCTAATGTAGATGGGCGTGTGGGGTTGCGTCGGCATGACCGCATAGAACATCACCGGCAGGTTCTTTATGAAGCTGCGAAAAACCTTATCGTCGGCCGCGACCCCGCTGACGGGCTCAAAGAGCTTCGGAACACTTTTACTTAAAGAGTTTGGTAGTTTCTTTGCCATAATCGGCAATCGGAGCGATTGATACGAACCTATACCGTGCTAGTGCCGGCTAATATGACGACTAACGTAAACTTATTGTATCCAATAGGGTTAAATGAATGACTCAATCGTGGCTGCGGAACGCTGGAGAGGAAGGACGGCTATTGCCGGTGTAACTTCCCAAGTAATATTACCATTTACAGAGCTATCCTGGCTATCCTTTTTTTTGGATCTAAACGCACGCGTTTAGCAGCTAAAAAAGACATTTCCGCGTCCGCGGGAGCCAATTTATTGACAACCTCTTTTTTGCACACTTCATCGCCTGCCGGGGCGGTTCCCTTTCTCGCTAATTAAGGCCGAAAACGGTAAAATAGTTAAAAGCCCTTTAATGCATTGATTATGAATAAAACCGCTATCCTGGTTCTTGTATTATTCCTATTTTCCGCTACTCCTTTTTCTGCTCAGACTAGGCCCGCTGACGCAGATCCTGTCGTGTGGGCTAAGGCTTTGGCGATCCACCGGAAGGCGATAATCATTGACGGTCACAATGACATTACAGGGCCGATGGTCGACGAAGATTTTGAACTCGCGGCCAGCTCGGTGGGCAAGTATCACCGCGATGGTGACCCTTATCATTCAGATCTCGCACGGCTCAAAGCGGGCGGCATTACCGGCGAGTTCTTCTCGATCTATGTGTCCGGCAATACTCTCAAAACGGGCGGCTCGATGCGCCGGGCGATGGATATGATCGACGCGACATATCGCGAGGTTGAAAAGAACCCTTCGGACCTTGCTATCTGCACCACGGCGGCCGAGATCCGTAGGGTAAAGAAGCAGAACAGGATCTGTGCGTTGATGGGAATCGAGGGCGGATATGCGATCGAGAATTCGCTTTATGCCCTTCGTAATTTTTATCGTCTGGGAATTCGGTACATGACGTTGACTCATAACGTTACCCACGATTGGGCAGATTCGCATGCCGATGAAAAAAGGCACAACGGGCTGACAGATTTTGGCAAAGAGGTCGTCCGCGAGATGAACCGGCTCGGGATGCTGGTCGACATATCGCACGTTTCAGATAAAGTGATGCACGATGTGCTCGACATCACGACGGCTCCCCTGATCGCTTCGCACTCAGGCGTTCGAGGCGTAGGCAATCACTCGCGCAATGTTCCGGATGACGTTCTAAAGCGGCTGCCGAAGAACGGGGGCGTCATAATGGTCGTATTCTATGCCGGCTTCCTCGACGACCGCACCGCCCGGGAGCAATCCGAACGCTCTGCCAGGCTGAAAGATCAGATCGAAGCGCTTAAGGTAAAGTTCAAAGATGACGTGCCGGGTTTTGTTGCCGAGCGGCGAAAGCTCTATGAGGCAAATCCAATATACATTGCGGACTACAAACGCATCGTTGACCACATCGACCATATTAAGAAGGTCGCCGGCATTGAACACGCCGGCATCGGTTCCGATTATGACGGAGTGCCGTTCCTGACCGAACCAATGAAGGGTGTCGAAGACCTGGTCCTGGTCACATACGAAATGCTGCGTCGCGGCTATACCGAGAAGGAGATCCGAATGGTACTGGGTGAGAACGTTCTTCGCGCGATGGAACAAACGGAGCGTCGGGCAAGATCTGGACCGGGTAAAATAAGCGCCGGCGGCAGCCAGATGCTGAAACCATAACTGAATTGACCCTATTCTTCTTTTCTCCTTGACGCTTAGGGCAAATAGGCTTATAAGTGTTCAAGTATTATCCACTACAGTTCGTTGTTGGTTTGCGGGCGTGCTTTGCCAAGATTGGTGCAAGTCAGGTCGTCTCGTAAGACATCAACATTTGGATCGCGTACTTTGAGTTACCGATCGGTATTCAGGAGGAAAGAAATGAAGACAATACTTTGTACGATGCTAGTGACGGTCGCGTTCGCCGTATCTGCGGCGGCACAATGCAGCGACGCCGATAAGATGGCCCTCGAAGCCTTTGATCGGGCGTGGAGCGCCGCCGGACAGAATGGCGATAAGGCGCAGATGATGAATATCTACGCGGACGATTACGCAGGGTTTCCTGAGATGGAAACCAAGACATCCGCGATTGAAGGGACGATGACGACCTTTGAGCGGAATAAGGCGAATCCGGCGGGAGCAAACAAGACCACCCACGATCATTATATGATCTCGTGCACTCCGACGACCGCGACGGTTACTCACCGGAATAAAGTGTGGACGCCGAATGGTATCGGTGGCAAGCCGGAGACGTTCTATACGCGCAGCGTTCACGTTCTCGAAAAGCGCGGCGGCAAATGGCAGGTGGTAAGCAATGCCGGGGGCGACGTTGATGAGTACGGAATGCTATGGTACCTCGACAAGGAATGGAATATCGCCGCGGTCAAAGACGACAAGACATGGTTTGAGGAGCATTACGCACCTGATTTCAGCAGCGTCAGTGCCTCGACCGGCAAAATGTCGAGTAAGCGGGACGAGATCGCAGGTATCGGAAAGTCTAAAATTCAGATGGCGGAATCGTCAGACGTGAATATGCGTATCGAAGGAAACGCGGCCATTGTGACCGGGATCTTCCACGTTAAGGGTACGGATGAGAAAGGGGCGGCATTCGACGAGCGGATGCGATATACCGACACCTGGATCAAACGTGACGGACGCTGGCAGGTGTGGGCGTCGCAGGGAACGTTGATAAAATAATCAACTTACGTTTAAAAGGTTCTCTGAAAGGACGAACAGGCGGAGGCAGCGGAAGTTGTCAATAACTAAGTGCCTCCGCTTTAGTTGGAGCGTGGGGGCGAGACCGCTAGTTCGAAGCGGAACTGATTCCCGAACAAGAAAGGCAGCACCGAGGCAATCGTCTTAAGTAGCTGGACGCATTTTCTCGCGGAGCAAATCGTTTACGAGATTGCCTACTTTAACGTGGCGGCTAAGGGCTCGCTTGTAAAGAGCTGGCATTAAGTCGGCGTCGATCTCTATTTCGTAACGTCGGCTTTTGAATTCGGTCGTGGCCGGGACGGTTTCAAAGCTTTCGAGATAGTCGGTCGTATCGTGCGTGTCCCAAAATTCAGCCGCCGCCTCATAGCTAGCGAATTCGTCAGGGATCGGATCGATTACTTTCGGCTTGTTTGGCATAATATTTTACCTCCGAATCGGTCATATCGCGTGCTGAGATAGGCAACGCGGCCTGTTCCTTACGGATAAAAAAAACGATCAAATAACGACCGGCATCACTTTTTCCGTATGCCGTGTACAAATCTTCGCCCTTGATGCGGCCTTTTTCTCCTCGGCGGATATGTGGTTTCCCAAAGATCACCTCTTCAACTTCATGGGTAGAAACGCCGTGTTTTGTTTCGATCTTGTCAACAAAATAGTCTTTCCAAATGATCTCGATTAATCGCATCGCTTTGGGCAAGTCCGAAACCGTCTCAACCTACAACATATTCTAAAAATAACATAAGGACTGTGAATTAAGCGAGAAAATGACGACCAAAGCCAGCACGTGAAAAGACAAACCTCAGAGGTTCTTCATTTTGCCTTTTACCTCTTGCTATTGTCTTTGTTTAGCCGCCAGCCCCGTGACATTTTTTAAATTTTCGACCTGATCCACAATAGCACGGCTCATTGGGTTTTACCTTTGGCATGTCGCGAACGAAGGGCGTGTGACGGGCGGCTTCGGCTCCGGCGACCTCGGCCGTGCCCATCGCTCCCGTGAATGCCATTCCAGCAGCCTGGCGGCGTGCACGCTGCATTTCAAGACGTTCCAGGCGTTCGATCTCCTCCTGCTCATCACGCTGGACGATCTCGAGGTTAAATAGTGCCTTCGTCGTGTTGGTATCGATGCGGTCGAGCATGTCCTGAAACATATTGAACGACTGTTTTTTATATTCGACCAGCGGGTCTTTTTGGCCATAGCCCACGAGGCCAATGCCTTGTTTGACATGGTCGATCGACAGCAGGTGGTCCTTCCACTGCGAGTCGATGATATTGAGCATAATGTAACGCTCATAAGCACGAAGGCTGTCGCCGCCCGCCTGTTTTTCCTTCTCTTCGTATTTGGCGATCGCTTTTTTCCAGACCGCGTCTTCGATCTCGTCGGGATTCATCACCTTAAAATCAACACCGGCATCGCGTGCGGGATCGAGTGCATAGATGCTTTCGATCTCGGCCGCGTAGGTATTGACATCCCATGTTTGCGGACCGGCTTCGAGTACCAGCATGCTGTGTGTTAGATCATGAAGGAGATCCTTGGCGACCCCTTTCTCGCCCAATAGATATTCGCGATGCTCGGGTTCGAACATCAACTGGCGCCTGAGGCTGTAAATGGTCGAACGCTGACGGTTCATCACGTCATCGTATTTGAGCACGTGCTTGCGAGTTTCGAAGTTGCGTGCTTCGACAGCTTTTTGTGCTCGTTCGATCTGTTTGGATACGGTCCGTGATTCGATCGCAACGCCCTTTTCCATACCGAGCCATTCCATCATCGAGCGGACCTTGTCGCCCGCAAAGATACGCATCAGGTCATCTTCGAGCGAAAGGACAAAACGCGACGAACCCGGATCACCCTGACGGCCCGCACGGCCGCGAAGCTGATTATCAATGCGGCGCGATTCGTGCCGCTCGGTTCCGAGTATATGCAGTCCGCCTGCTTCGACAACCTCTTTGTGTTCCGCCGCAACGACGGCCTTGGCCTTTTTCAGTTCTTCCTCAAACTGCTCAGGCGAGGCGTCATCAGGGTTGATCTCCTGACGTTTGAGGTATTCGCGGGCAAGCGAATCGGGATTGCCGCCGAGCAGGATATCCGTACCGCGACCGGCCATGTTAGTGGCGATGGTCACCGCACCCTTGCGGCCCGCCTGGGCGATGATCTCGGCCTCCTGCTCGTGATACTTGGCGTTGAGCACTTTGTGAGGCACGCCGATGGCTTTAAGCTTTGCGGCAACCAGTTCTGAATTCTCGACCGAAACCGTACCAACAAGGACCGGCTGGCCTCTGGAGTTAAGTTCCTTGATCTCATCGACAACAGCATCCCATTTTTCCAGGAGGGTACGATAGATCATATCCGAAGAGTCGACGCGGACCATTGGTTGATTGGTCGGGATCATTACCACGTCCAGGCTGTAGACTTCGCCAAACTCCTCGGCCTCGGTCTCGGCAGTACCTGTCATGCCGCCAAGCTTCTCGTACATACGAAAATAGTTCTGAAGCGTGATCGTCGCGAGGGTCTGATTCTCGCGCTCGATCTTTACACCCTCTTTTGCCTCGACCGCCTGGTGAAGCCCGTCGGACCATCGTCGTCCCTGCATTAGGCGTCCTGTAAAATCGTCAACGATCAGGACTTCGCCTTCCTGCACGACGTAGTGGTGGTCGCGTTTATAGAGCGTATGGGCCTTGAGGGCCTGTTCGACGCAGTGGAGCAGGTCCATATTGCCGGGATCGTAGAGATTCGATACGCCCAGCAGCCTTTCGGACTTATCCACGCCCGCCTCGGTGAGCACGGCAGAGTGGTTCTTTTCGTCGACGAGATAGTCGCCGGTCGTGACCTTTGTTTCCTCGTCCTTATGGCCTTTTTCGAGTTTGGGGATGATCTCATTGGCAGTGTAATACTTGTCCGTCGCCTCGTCCGACGCACCCGAGATGATCAGCGGCGTACGGGCCTCGTCGATCAGGATCGAGTCGACCTCGTCGATGATCGCAAAGTAATGGTCGCGCTGGACCAGCGACTCAACGTCGAACTTCATATTATCCCGTAGGTAATCGAATCCGAACTCGTTGTTGGTCCCGTATGTTATATCGCAGGCGTAGGCCTCCTTTCGCTCCATGTCGTCCATATCATTCTGGATACAGCCGACCGTGAGGCCTAGAAAGGTATGGATCTTGCCCATCCACTCGGCATCGCGCGAGGCGAGATAGTCGTTGACCGTGACGATGTTGACGCCGCGGCCGGTCAGGCCGTTAAGGTAGGACGGAAGTGTGGCGACGAGCGTCTTACCTTCACCCGTACGCATTTCGGCGATGCGGCCCTGGTGGAGCGCGACGCCGCCGATCATCTGCACGTCAAAGTGACGCATACCGGTCACACGGCGTGACCCCTCGCGGACAGTCGCAAAAGCCTCGGGCAGTATCTCGTGCAGGATCGCCTGCTCGGCCTTTCGGCGAGCTACTTTATCATCGATCCCGTCCAGATGACGCTCTATCATCTCTTTGAACTTAGGCGTTTGTGCCTGTAGCTGCTCGTCGGAAAACTTTTCGATCTTTGCTTCCCAGTTATTGATCTCGGCGACGACGGATTTCACGTTTTTCAGGAAAACGTCACTGCTTGTTCCAAAGACTTTTTTTACAAATTTATCTGCAAAACTATTTACGGCCATGATTTCCTCTTATGATTTGGTTCGGAGTTCCACACTTCTGCACGCTCGATCGTTCTTTTGAACGACGAACCTGTGCGGGACCCCGAACGCGGCTAAAACCTGTTGATAATGACGAGATCAGATGGAGAAAAAAAGTGCTGCTCGCCGCTACTTTGCGTCCGTGGAGAGCATAGCGTCGAGGCCGGCACGCGGAAGACGCGTGACGATAAATACCTGGCCGTTTTTGGAGGACGCCTTGGTAAATTGGTATATCTGCTTGGTTAGCGGATCGGCGTGTGCTGAAGCTCTTTCTGCAAAAAAGCTTTCGAGCCCGTCCTTAATGCGAGCGGCGTTTTTTGCACCGTCCCGGGAAAACGAGAGGCGGATAATGTGGTCGGAGGTGTCAAGTTCGATAGCGGAATCAAATGTCTTACATCGATCGCCTCTCTCGTCAGCTGCAAATTGGATAAACGCCGGAAACTCATCCGGCGGCTCAAGATTTTTTTGCAGCGAGGCAAATGCTTTAGCGATCCAATCGGAGTCGGCACTTGCGGGCCCGAACGAGCTGTCGGCGGATGGCCCGTCCTTCAAACAATGACGATAGTTGGCACTGATAGAAAATGTGTCGTCACCTGCCTTTCTGTATTTGCCAAGGGCATTTAAGTCCCTCAAATCACCGACAAATGACGACAAAGCAGTCTCAAAACGGCTTTCGAGAAACGCCTTGATCGCTTCACCATCTGGGATCTTATCCAGATCGTCCTTGACCTCGATCTCGTCCTTAATATCGAACGAGCGTGCCATAGCCGCTTGCGCAAGCACCTGCGGCGTAGCGCCCGCGAAAACAAGGCCAAGGTATACGCCAAGGGTCGCGAGGACTAAGACGGAGTTTTGATTCTTCCTGCTGCTCAAGTTTATTTCCTGGCCGAGTTGTCAGTCGACTTTGTCATTCCTGTGCTGTTTGGCGCTTTAGGTTTTGCCTTTTCTTCGGCAAGCTTACGCTGGATCATCGGCATAGCGATGGCTTTCGGAACAGTAAACCTTATCAACACCTTTTTTCCATCCGTTTCGATCTTAGCACTTTCCAGCAGCATTAGATCGTCCTTATCGTTCTGATCAGCACCCGGCCGGTTCTTGGCCATCTTAACTGTGGCGATCAGAAGATCCAGGCTGCCCTTCTTGGTATTAGCACGTTCTGCGCTTTCGAGCTCAGATTGAAGGATAGCCATAATGTTTTCCTCATCCTGCTGCAGCAAAAGGTTGAAATCCTTGCCTATGGTGTCCTGCAAATACTGCAGATAGCCGCTGTCGTTGATCGCCTCGACCGCTTCTTTGATAACGTCTATCATCCTCTCGTCAGTGCTGCTCGCAGGCCCCCAGCGGAACGACTTGGGATCCAGGCGGCCCTCTTTGGTCAGCTTTCCTTTAGCGCTGACCTGAAACTGACTAT
>JBBQGO010000084.1:0-8731 GCA_038323125.1 Pyrinomonadales bacterium | reverse complement strand
GCTCGCTGCGCGCGAGTTTGATATAAACAAACTGCCCGACCAATCGCGCAACTGGATCAATGAGCGGCTGGTATACACGCACGGCTACGGGCTGACGATGAATACGGTCAACGAATTTACCAGCGAGGGTAGGCCGCGATTCCTGCTGTCGAACATGCCCGTCGAATCGGCCGCCGATATCACTGTCACGCGGCCCGAGATCTATTTTGGCGAACGTACCGACACATTGGTCTACGTCAATACAAACCAGCCTGAGTTCAATTACCCGCAGGGCGAGACCAATACCTATACAAAATATGAGGGCGAAGGGGGATTCGCAGTCGGCAGCGGGCTTCGCCGGCTGAGCATCGCATGGGTTACAGGTGATATCAGCAAGCTGCCATTCTCGGACGATGTCATGGCTGAGAGCCGGGTGCTGATGCACCGGAACATTGCCGACCGTATAAGGCGGATCGCACCATTCCTGACGTTCGATACCGATCCATACATTATTGTGAACGACGACGGTAGGCTGGTGTGGATGGTCGATGCCTATACGACCTCTGACACATTTCCCTATTCGAGGCATTACATTTCTGAGGGCCGGCGGGTCAATTACATACGTAACAGCGTCAAGGTAACGATCGACGCCTATACGGGTGCGGTCACCTATTATGTTTTTGACGAAGCAGACCCGATCGTCAACGCCTATCGGCAGATCTTCCCGGCGTTGTTCATGCCGGCGTCCGAGATGCCCGCGGGGTTGCGTGCCCATATCCGGTATCCGGAGACGATGATCAAGGTACAGGGCGACGTGTTCGGGCTATATCATACCGACAACGCCAAGATGTTCTTTGGCCGCGAAGATGTCTGGGCGATCGCCAGCGGTGCCGCCGCCGGCGAGGGCCAGCCGCAGTCTCTCGACCCGTATCAGGTCCTGATGCCGCTGCCGGGTGAGGGTGCCGAGCCCGAATTTGCCCAGGTGCTGCCGTTCACACCCGGCAACCGCAACAACATGATCGCATGGATGGCGGGACGCTCGGATGGCGACGAATACGGAAAATTGCTCGTTTACAGTTTTCCGTCCTCGCGCGTCATCGACGGGCCGCTGCAGATCGAGGCACGCATCGATCAGGACGCGCAGATCGCCGGCCAGTTCACGTTATGGAATCAGCAGGGTTCAAAGGTAAAACGGGGCAATCTCATCATTATGCCGATCGGCACCGGTCTTTTGTTTGTCGAACCGATCTACCTGCAGGCCGTGCGCAGCCCGATGCCTGAGCTGAGGATGGTCGTACTGGCGACACAGGAACGCCTCGCATTTGCTACAAATTTTGAGGACGCTCTTCGTCAACTGATGGAAGGTACACCGGCGGCACCGGCAAAATCCGCGGAAGCACCAAAGCCCGGCGAAGAACCTGCGAAGCCCGAACTGCCTGCTCTGCCGCCCGCGACAAATGATCTGATCAAACAGGCGGGCCAGGTGTTTGCGGACTATCAACGCCTGACATCCGAAGGCAGGCTCGGCGAGGCCGGCCAGAAGCTCGACGAACTAAAGCGTATCCTCGCTCAAATGCAGGCTGGTGAGAAATAAAGCGTGACTGGGGCCAAAATTGTCGTCGCTCCGATGCTCTTTTTCGCGTAAGAATTCATTTTATTCGCGAAAGAAGGTATTTTATTCGCGAAAATGGACGTCTTATTCGCGATTGGCAAGTCCTCCTTCGGTAGGTTTGCCGCATTGATCGCGAAAGGTATGAGGCCCTTCGTTAGGGTTCTAAGATCGTTCGCGAAAGGAACAAGATCTTTCGCGATAGATGAAAGGTCATTCGGTACCCGGCCATTTTTTTCGCGATGGACATCGGACCTTTCGCGAAGGACAAGGGGTTTTTCGCGAAAGCGGAATGGGTTTTCGCGAAGAAGATGAACTTTTATTTGGCGAAAATCCCCGTAAACGATTCAAAACACTGCCATTTCGATGTTATCATCCCCACATTCTTGCATCCGTGGACATAAGGGACGTTGTTCAAATTACATTGCCGGGATCTCGAACAGGCTTGAGCCGAATCTCTGAAAACGGATTCCTTATTGGCTTTAGCCGCCGATTAAATGAGGCTGCTATTTCGGACGCATCGCCGACGCGGCAAAAACGTATTGAGAAGCTGATCGCTGCCAGCGAGGAAGGCTCTGAGGTCGTAGGAACGAAGATCAGGACGGTTTGGACACATCGTCCGTTTTCCAGGCGACCCGATCGGTAACCGAGCGTTTGCCCTCGGCCCGGCTGTTTTCCGCTCGTTCGGTGATCCAGCCTTTTACCGAATCGACCATATTGCGTTCACTGTCCGCGGCTTCTTTTTTACCGAGGTTGGCTACGTCCTCGGCAGACGGCTCAGCTGGCGGCGGGGCGGCCGCGTCATGCTTTACGATCTTTATCGCGCGTTTATTCATATATTGGCGCTCCGGCCTCCTACGCAATTTCGGGTTGTCGAATCAGAAAACAGCAGTTCGGACAAGGCGTTACGGACAGATTGCAGGCAAGCGTTAATTATCGCACATACCCCGCTCGATTGGCATAACGGCCAGGTTAACTTTGAAAGTTTTTTATCATCGGATGGTTTCTCTCTCGATCTTCGCGTGCTCTGCGCCCGAAAGATCTTAAAAACCCATTATCCGGCGGCGGGCCCTATGTCTACGGCGATGCTCCGCCATTTCCCCTGCAGAAACCTTATTACGCTCAGCACACATCGGGTAATGTGGCCGGCGAGTATCGCCAGCCAGATATGGATGGGCTCGAGCGTTCCAAACTCACTGATAACAAAGCATATACCGAGAGGTATGATGACCTGCGAGATTATCGAGATATAGAGCGGGCTCTTGGTATCGCCCGTTCCCTGCAGGCCGCCGGTGTAGGTCAGCGCAACGGATATGAACAGGCCCGACACGCTCAGGACACGGAGCAGCTCGACGCCGATCTCAACAGCTTCCGGCTCGTTCATCCCGAATATCGCAAGCAGCTGTCGCGGAAAGAAAAAGAAAAACAGTCCTATAAAGGCCGAGCCGACAAGCCCGAACCGGGCGGCCGTATTGACCGCGGCGTGGGCACGGTCCGGTTGGGCGGCACCGATATTTTGCCCCGCAACGGCTGCGGCGGCGCCCATCAGGCCGACGGTCGTCCATGTAACGAGCGAGAAAAGCTGGGTGTACGAGATCGCAAACGCAGCCTGAGCCGCAGCACTCTGTGCAAGCGAACCGATAAAGGCGAGCATGAATACGCCGCCGACGTTCATAGCGATACCCTGGATCCCTGTCGGCAAGCCGAATTTAAAGAGGGCGCGTATCACGCTCCAGTCCGGCCCCCACCCGAGCCCGCGAAGGGAACGAATAGAAACTATTCGCCGCGGGGCGATACGCCGTTCAAACTACCCGATCACGCCCAACGCCAGTTATTGCGACGACAACCGATGGCTCCATGACTTTCAGCCTGGCCCCGTCCGGCACGTTAGTTTTTGAAGGCGATTAATGGGGTTATATGGTACGGCGTGAGTACATATGTCCCACACACCACAGATCATAACCCTTGATATCCAAATCGTCTGCTCCGCAATAGCCCAATAGTCACTATAGTTTACGTCCAAACAACATTGTTAAAACCTGGGCACGAAGGTTGCACTAGGTATGGCAGAGGTATTGAGCGATCAGAACTCAATCTGCCTAACTCAGGAGACCAAGAACAATGTTTAAAAAACCGAACCGATCAAATACCGCCGCTCAATCACATCATAGAGTCAGCGTAATAAAACAGATCTTCATTATCACCCTATTATTAACAGGCGTGGCGGCCCTGAACTTACGCACAGATGCCTCAGCACCATATGCTGCTGCCGGCATCGAGGTCTACGCACCGACCGCCGATCAGAGCGTACCGTCGACCTTTGTCGTTCCCGTCAATGTAGCCGACATCACTGATGCCAGCATAATCGCATTTCAGTTCAACATCGTGTACGACCCGAAGGTGATCAGCCCAACAGGAAATAATTTTGGCTGTTCGGTCGAGGGAACGATCGCCGGAGCGTCCGGCCTATCCGCAGTTTGTAACGTCACCGATGATAATACGTTGCGAGTCGCGGTCTATGGAGCGTATTCGATCACAGGTGCCGGGACGGTTCTTAACGTAACCTTCACAACTCATTCCGACGCATCACCGGGAAACTATTCTCCTCTACATTTTGAGAACGTGTATTTCTTTAATGCGGGCGGAGCAGTGAGTACTTACCCTCACGACGGTCAAATAACCCTGGTTGATTCGACGCCTACGCCGACAGCGACCCCTACAGCATCAGCGACAGCGACGCCGGCGCCAGCTTTGGCTGTTGACGTCTTTGCTCCGACCGCCTATCAAGTGACACCCTCCATTTTTCTTGTGCCGATCACCGTCGGAGACATCACCGATAACGGTATCATCGCTTTCCAGTTCAATATCCTTTACGATCCCATGCTTATCCAACCTGTCGGCGCCAATTTTGGATGTTCAACAGAAGGCACTCTAGCCGGAGATGCGGGACTCTCAGCCGTATGCAACGTAACGCCGGATGGTACCCTCCGCGTAGCTGTTTACGGGTCAGGAAGTATAGCCGGTTCCGGAACTCTCCTGAATTTGACCTTCACCACGGGTGCGGCGGCCGTTGCGGGAGACGTCTCGTCACTTATATTTGAAAATGTCTTTTTCTTTAATGGAGGAGGTCAGGTAGTCAGCAATTCGCACAATGGTCTGATCATTCTCCAGGCACCAGCCGCGAATACCATACGCACAAAAGGAAGGAGAGTCTGACCACATTAGAGCCGTCTAGCTTTGAACGCGAAGTGGGACGGTGATTTGACCAAAACCTAGGCCGCCTGGACGAGTTTCCTGGCGGCCTTTTTGGTTTTAAAGTTAAAGGATCAGTGCCAGGTGCTTAGCCTTTGACGGTTAACCGTACAGGCTAAGAAACCGACAGAATGCGCAAAAACGTTTCCCTTCTAATTTCCTTTCTTTGCGTTCCCGGCGGCTTTGCGGGAAATCGTTTCTCTCCCGCACGCAGCCGCAAGCATTGGTCGGCATACCCTTGAAACAGCAGGCTTTTATTGTTACATTTTCATCAGGGATAACTGAGATGACAATGAAAGCAAACGACATTAACACAACACTTATTGACGGGTATCTGAGGTTGCTGGCCAACCTCAGTCCGAGCAATAAACTCGACCTTATTTCCAAACTCACCCTTTCTGTCAAGACTGATATTTCCGACAAAAGCAAATCTTTTTACAAGGCGTTTGGTGCTTGGGATTCAACACAGACTGCGGACGAAATGATCAGTGACATTCGCGCCAGCAGAACATTTAAGCGGCGAACAGAACAGCTTTGAAAAAGTACCTCGTTGAAACCAATATCTGTATCTACTACATAAAAGGCCGGTTTGAACTCAAGAAACAATTTGAGAAAGCCGATCCGCACTCCGAACTTTGCACTCCGCACGTCGTCCTGGCATAGCCCCGTTCTTTAGAGCGGGGATAGGGTTCGAAAATGTTTTAAAGGGCGTTTTAACGTCCTTATCTCTGCGGCTTAAGCCATCGGAAAGGTAAGCCCGTTAAAACGGGCTGATCGATCGAACTCCCATTCATGTTTTAAGAATGGACAGCGACATCTCTTAATAGGCCCTTCGCTCAGGCCCGTCGGACTCGCGAGAAGTTGATATCGATGGAGTAGTGGTATAATTCCCCGTCAATACGGGATCATTCATATGCCGCGCCTTTCCCAAGCCGAGATTCGAAATAATGCGATCGCTTTTGTCCACGAGTGGAAGGACGAAACAAGCGAGCGCGCTGAGTCGCAAACATTCTGGAATGAATTCTTCCAGGTTTTTGGTCTCCGGCGTCGGGATGTGGCTGTGTTTGAAAAGTCCGTGCAGCGGCCCGCGGGCAAATTTGGCAAGATCGATCTATTTTGGAAAGGTGTCGTTCTCGCCGAGCACAAGTCAGCAGGCGAAAACCTCGACAAAGCTGCATCACGCCCCGATGGCACCCGTTAGGTAATATTGAAAAAAAACCATGAGTAGATCGCTCGATAATTTTTTAGTTTTCACGGCCGTCACTGTTATTTTGATAGGGTCGTCACAATTAACCTTTGCACAAAAAGCGAAGGCTCCCGTTGTACGCAAGACTGTTGACTCACGTTTAAAGGCTCCGGAGAATCGCCAATTCAATCACCGTTTCACAATCGACTTCAACTACGACAAGTTTGAAAATCGGACGAAAGTCCAAATGCGCCTTCCAGTGAATGCTCTCGAATCTGTCCATTTCGCTTACTTTTTCAACGGAGAGAAACTGAAGGTCGCCCCGACCGATGTTATTTTCATGTTTTTCAAGGACAAGGAACGAGAGTTTCTATTTCCTGTCACTGATTTCGTTGTTTTGACGGACCGCGACCGCATGAGGGTCAAGATGGTAGAGGCTCAGGATCTGGTAATCGAAGGAAAGAATCCATACGTCGCAAAACTGGACTATGCGACCTTTCTCAAAATGGCTAATGTCAAAACCCTCGACGTTAAAATTGGTGACTTTGCGATCACATTCGACGATGAGGCGATAGAAGCGCTCAAAGACTTCGCAAGTCGGACGAGCCCAGCGTATCGAGAACCCAAGGCTGACCTTGAAGCCAAAGCCGTAGGCAAAAATATCAAGGGTGAAGCTGAACGGCTCCGACGATTGAGTTTGGAAACTAAAGCCGCGATTCGGGAAGTCTTAACTGCGGCGAAATACTCCATGGTCTTATGCCTCAGTGATGAGGCTGACGACGAAAAGCAGGCATCAGTTGCAGGGGCGTCACAAATCTATCTACAAAACAAAGAAGCCTTCACGGGCGATTTCGCTGTTCTTATGGATCAAGTTATCAAGGCTCTTGTCCGGTCCGACATTCTGAGGGGAATTAAGAACGGCACCATAGATCGCAATCAATTCGATATGAAGGCCATTATCGACGAATACGGTCTCGCGAAGGTTCCTGTCAACGAGCGTCCGGCAGCGATACTAAGAAACGGTAGCGAAGTGCTGTTGGTAGCGTTGCGAATGGCAACTGAAGCCGAAATCATTGATTAAGAGAATTTTACCGAAAATAGACCGAGCCGCTGAGCCAGGTCAAAACCAGAAAGAGCAGGTCAGGCCGAGAATAGCGGGTTTTCGAATCGTATGTTTCCTGAGCGAATAACCGGGACGTTTTTGAAATGCATTGCGTCATTCCTATTGACTGTGGTTATGTCATTAGATGTCGCGCCACAGCCACGGGCTCAAATGTCGATTGAGCAGGCGAAAGTAAAAGCTCAAGAACTGGTTTCCAATCTCAGACGTCTTGATAGCCTTTACGCTTCCAAGGTTGAAACTGAGCTGAAACGAAGCGTCAGTACGTCTCCAAAAGACGAATTCGAAACCACGCAGGAGTATCAAGCACGGCTGAAACGCGCCGCGACTTTGCGGAATGAGTTGACGGCCAAGTATTCGTCAGAAAAAAGCCAAAAGCGGGCTGAAATACAGCATCAACTTACCGAGCTAACGAATCTCGTATTCGCGAAGCCTGTCGACGCGAGCTTAGCAACGTACGACGCTGACACTGAATCGTTTCCCGCAACCGTTCGAGATATTGAATCGGGGCAAACTTATGAAGAGCCGCTGAGTATTCCTCGGGCCGACGCAAGGACATTTAAAGATGCTTTTTCCGAGCTGAGCAAAGAGGGTCTGTTTGGAATTGTTGTTATTAATGATAAACCCGTTGAATACTATTTTGGCCTTCAAGTAGATTGGAAGAGGCGAAAAATTTCCAGTTTGCCCCCCGGACTGACACTGACTGCGAAACAACTCGCTCAATATTATCCGGTTTACAAGGACCCTTTTGTAATTCACATTCGGAAGACGCTCGATCGGTATTTGGTCAGACCTAATGTCGAGAACGAAGAGTTCGAAGAACTTAAAGAAATTGACACTGACTACTTCCGTAGTAAATTCATCGTCTTCTCAATCAATCCGCACCTTGGCGGAGGGAAAGCCATTGAAATCGTCTTCACTGATAAGCCGGATACCGTATTTAGAGTTTGGGTCTATCGATTTGCAGAGCGCGGTTTTGGTGTTCGTTCATTTGGGGTATCAGAATCTGATCCTCGCGAGATGAGAAGGATTCGTATTAGATACGGCGCCTTCCTCCAAGACCGCCAACATTCGTTATGAGAAGTCCCGTGTTCTCTGGAGATAGGGCATAAAAACAATTGATGGGGAGTCTTTAAGTGAAAGCAATAATTCAAGTTCTGGTGTCCAGCCCCCCGTTTTCTACCCCAGTTGGAAAGCTAGTGTTTTAGTCAAAACTGGTTTCATTTTGATTTCGAGTTCAGGGCAAGGTGAGCCGTAGGCGAGACTTGCCCTGAACTCGGACGGCGTCAAATAGCCGAGGGCCGAATGAGGCCGCTCGGTGTTGTAATACTTTCGCCAAGTTTCGATCACCACTCGTGCTTCACGTAGGCTGTAGAACCAACGACGGGTGAGCAGCTCGTCACGCAGCTTTCCATTAAAGCTTTCGCACTTGCCGTTTTGCCACGGTTTGCCCGGCTCGATGAACAGCGGCTTTATATTATTTGCCGCCAGCCATTCGCCGACCGAAGCGGCGATGAACTCGCTTCCGTTGTCGGACCGGATCCAAGCCGGATAACCCCGCTCGTAACAAACCCTTTCCAGAATA
>JBBQGO010000083.1:0-8805 GCA_038323125.1 Pyrinomonadales bacterium | reverse complement strand
TGACGGGCATCGCCGCTAGGGTCAGCGGGCATAACCATGCGCCGGATATATGTTTCGACGATCTCGTCGATCTCGGGCGGGTTGGCGAGAAGCGGCAAGTTTTGCATTAGGCTAAGGGCGTCGTGTTTTTGCGGGAATTCGCCGCCTTCGAGTTCTTCCAACACAGCCACACTTGTGAATAGGTCGTATTCGTCTTCGGCGGTTTCCCAAAACTTACGCTTCCATTCGCGTCGAGCAATCATGTCCGGCTCGGTACGCGAGAAAATCTGTTCAACACGTGTTCAACACTTTCGCATTTTGCAAATTGGCGTGACATGGGTTGAAACGCCGATGATCATTGGCTGATACTGTTTATTTAACTGACAGCGTCGACCAGATCATCCAAATTTTCGGAGGTTTGTTCCGGAGTTTCGCCTCTTTATTACGCAAGAAAATGAATTTGTTGCGTAGTTTGGCGCCGAACTGCGCAGTGGGGCGGGTTTGTTACGCAACAAGGGGGCGCTGTTACGCAGAGAGGACATACCTTTGTGCAGAGATGACATTTCTATGCGTGACAAAATGATCTTTATGCGTGACGAGGACTCTAAACCGCGGAATAAACTCTCAAAACTACGGAACAAATTCATTTTATTACCGAGAAAATTGATTTTGTATTGATTTTGTTAGGTAAAAAAGGCAGTTCTCTGCTGATAGATTTCGGGGGCACCGCGGCCGGTGTCGGGGCGGAGATGTAATCCGAATGATGACGTCGGATCGGCGCCTCCGGCGTCACATTGGTCACGCTGCGGCTTTGTTCTCGCGGACGGGCCTGCTAAAGCAGGGACTCAAAACTACTGCAAACCAACGTTTTGAGTCCCGCCTTTAGGCGGCTTTCGTGGATCAGGCGGCGGCTTCGCGCTTTGATCGGCCGGTATACATCGGGAACTTTGCGGTGATCTCGGCGACCTCGGCCCGGACTCTGGTTTTGACCTCGTCCGACTCGGGTTCGTGGATGACCGAGGCGATCATCGCTCCTATTTTCCGCATCTCGTCCTGCTTCATTCCGCGGGTGGTGAGTGCGGGGGTGCCAATGCGAATACCCGAGGCGGTAAAGGGCTTTTGCGTGTCAAACGGGATGGTGTTCTTGTTGACGGTGATATGGACCTCTTCCAGGGCCTTTTCGGCCGCCTTGCCGGTGATGCCTTTGCCGTCCATATAGACGTCGACCAGCAGAAGGTGGTTGTCCGTGCCGCCTGAAACGAGCCGCAATCCGGCACCGCTCAGCGTATCGGCCAGCACCTTTGCATTATCAAGTATCTGCTGCTGATACGCCTTGAAATCGTCTTTGAGGGCCTCGCCGAACGCAACCGCTTTCGCGGCGATGATGTGGATCAGCGGCCCGCCCTGTACGCCAGGAAAGACGCTGCGATTGATGTCGGCGGCAAACTCTTCGCGGCAAAGGATAAGGCCGCCCCGGGGGCCCCGGAGCGTTTTATGCGTCGTGGTCGTGACAAATTCGCAATGCGGGACCGGCGTCGGGTGGAGGCCAACGGCAACCATACCGGCGATATGAGCGATATCCGCCATCACCTTGGCACCGACACCGCGGGCGATCTCGCCGATGCGTTCGAAATCGATAGTCCGCGGATAGGCTGACGCACCGCAGATCAGAAGCTTTGGACGGTGTTCGCCGGCAAGGCGCTCGAGTTCGTCGTAATCGATCTGCTCGGTCTCGCGGTTTACGCCATAGTCGGCGACTTTGTAGTTTATTCCCGAGAAATTGAGCGGATGCCCGTGTGTCAGGTGCCCGCCGTGCGACAGGTTCATGCCGAGGATCTGGTCGCCGTGTTCAAGCGCCGTCAACAGGACCGCCATGTTCGCCTGCGCACCGCTGTGCGGCTGGACGTTGGCGTGCTCAGCGCCAAACAATTCCTTCGCCCGGTCGATGGCAGCCTGCTCAACAACATCGGCAAATTCGCAGCCGCCATAGTAACGCTTCTGCGGATAGCCTTCGGCATATTTATTTGTAAAAACGGTGCCCATCGTCTGCAGCACCGCCTCGGACACAAAGTTCTCAGAAGCGATCAGCTCCAGGCCGTCCGTCTGCCTGCGAACTTCGTCGTCAATGGCGTTGCTGATAAGCGGGTCGGCGTCGGCGATGTTTCCGGTAAAAAAGTCTTTCATAGTATCAATTGGATCATCAGATCAGATTTTATCCCGGATCACGTAATAGAAGGAATCGTGTTGATGAATATATCACCTGAATCTTCTATGCAGGTTGTGTAATACTTGCCGCTCCGGTCAGTTTCAGCTATTTCGAACCGTACACTATATTTGGCCGCAGATGTACGCGGATGACGCGGATAAGAATTGCATATAACATCTGCGTCATCTGCGAAATCTGCGGCAAAAAAACGACTGCGCCGCGATCGCTGCGTGGCTGGGAGGATCTTTGACGTGTCGGTCTTTAATTCTATTGCGTAATCCGCGTTTATGATAAACCGGGAACACGATTAGACAGAATCGCTGAATCACAGGAACTTGTGATCAAAATAACGGCGACCCAAAATGGCATACGATTCCCCCGCTCCCTACCTTCCGGACTAATTTTCAGTTGGAAACTCAATCCCGTAGATCTCCTTAAATATGCGCTTTTTTCGTTCCCCGTTAGGCAAACCGGCGGGCAGACGCTCCTCGGCAAAACGCTTTGCGGTCTCAAACAGCTCAGCACACATTAGGAATCGCTCTTCCTCGGAGCGGTCCATTACTGTTCTGTAAACCAGGGCTTTGATCTCTAATGTCGTGTCTTCCATTGTGCAACCTCGGACCAGATATCTTGAAGTCCTATACGCGATATCCACGCGTTTACATACTCCGAATCATATTCACTTGACGTGAGGTTCGCAATGTCCCTTATCTGCATCGCCGAATGCGATTCGCGCGACCAATCGAGCTTTGCGATTATCAAGTCCTCTTTTGTAGTCGTCCAGAACTCGACGCCCGAAACCGCAGCTTTGCGGCGACGCTCAAAACTCGCGCGGGCAAAATCCGTATCCTTTTGAACGATACAGTCGATCTTGGACCCCCATTCTGTGTTCACGATGTTGAACATCGTCCGGTCCTGTACTGCCCGGCGAACAGAGTCGTCGCTGATATAAAACGCTCCGGTAAATACGCGAACGAACGGGTCTATGTGGGATTCGTTCAAATGAACAACGATGTCAATATCTCGTGTGGTGCGGATCTCGCCGTACGCGCTCATGGCAAACGAGCCGGTAACCATGTAATCGATGCTGAGTTCGTCTGCCGCGGCAACAAAGCTGCGGAGCAGTTCGATCATGGAATATGCTCCTGCCATAAACGATCACAATACCATTGAGCGAAAAGCGCCTTCGTCGAGGACATTCAAACCCAGGCTTTCGGCTTTGGCCAGCTTTGACCCCGCATCGCTGCCGGCGAGCACGAAATCCGTCTTCTTACTGACGGATGAAGAAACACGCCCACCGCGGTCTTCGATAAGCTTGGCTGCTTCGTCGCGGGTATAGTTCTCCAGTTTGCCAGTGAGGACAAATGTCTTGCCTATAAAGCGTTCATCGAGGCTGGCGGTGCCCCCGGCATCCGACTCGGTCTTTACGCCCGCGGCTTTGAGGCGGTCGACCAGATCTATGTTCCGAGGGTCGCGAAACCATTCGTATACACTCTCAGCGACGGCGAGGCCGATCTCGTGTATGTCATCGAGTTCCTGTACCGACGCCGCGGCGATCTTGTCGATACTGCGAAAATGATTGGCCAACAGCTTCGCGTAGCGTTCGCCGACGTGGCGTATATCGATGCCAAAGAGCAAACGCTGCAGCCCGTGCGTCTTGCTCGCCTCGATCTGTTCGATAAGCTTGGCAGCCGATTTACTTCCCTTTCGTTCCAGATTCGCGATGTCGTCGAGTTTCAGCGTGTAGAGGTCGGCGACGTCCTTGAGCATTCCGTTATCGACAAGCGTTTCGATCAGCACGTCGCCGAGCCCTTCGATATCCATTGCCTTGCGCGATGCGAAATAGGCGAGCCGCCCTTTTATTTTTGCCGGACAATCGCGATTTGTGCAACGGCGGACCGCCTCGCCCTTGGGCCGCACAGCCGCGGCGCTGCAAACCGGGCAGATCGACGGAAACTCAAACTCACGCTCGCTGCCATCGCGTTTCGCGGTCACCACCCCGAGGATCTGTGGTATGATCTCGCCGCTCTTTTCGATCATCACCCAGTCGCCGATCTTTAGATCAAGCCGCTTGATCTCATCCTCGTTATGCAGCGACGCACGGGCGACAGTCGTGCCGGCGAGCAGCACCGGTTCAAGATGGGCAACCGGTGTCAACGCTCCGGTCCGGCCGACCTGTATACCTATATCAAGCAGCCTCGTAGTTCCCTGCCTCGCCGGGTACTTGTAAGCGATCGCCCAGCGGGGTGCCTTGGTCGTTGTACCGAACTCGTCCTGAAGGGCGGTCGAATTAACTTTGACGACCACGCCGTCGATCTCGTAATCGAGATCATCCCGTTTCGATTCCATCTCGGCGATAAAAGCCGTCAGCTCGTCAAAGCTCTGGCAAAGGGCCCGGTTCGGGTTGACGTTGAAACCATTATTTTCAAGCCAAAGGAAGTTCTCCCAGTGCGTCGGAAACATCTTCTGCCGGCCGCGAAAAACGTCGTAAGGAAACATATTTAACCGCCGTGACGCAACTATCTCCGAGTCGAGCATACGCAGCGTACCCGAGGCACAGTTGCGAGGGTTGGCAAACGTTTTTTCGTCCAGCATTTCGAGTTCCGCATTGATCCTCTGAAACGGCGAACGTGACAAGAAAACCTCGCCGCGTATCTCGGCGTGCGGCGGTGCGTCCTGCTTCAGACGCAGCGGTATCGATCTGATCGTACGGGCGTTTGGTGTGACATCATCGCCGCGGAACCCGTCGCCGCGGGTCGCACCGGCCTTTAGCAGCCCCTCTTCGTAATGCAGCGCCACGCTCAGGCCGTCGATCTTTAGTTCAGCGACGTATTCGAGTGGGCGACCCTCGGCCAGACGTTCACACCGTTCGGTAAATCCCTTTAGATCATCGAGGCTATAGGAATTGTCCAGGGACATCAGCGGGACGTTGTGTACAAATGGCTTGAGGCTCACGGCCTTGCCGCCTACACGCTGCGTCGGACTGTCGGGGGTTATGAGTTCGGGATGCTCAGCTTCGATGGCCTTCAAACGTTCGAGAAGTTGATCGAATTCAAAGTCGGATATCTCGGGCTCGGCCCTTTGGTAATAAAGGCCGTTGTGCCGTTCGATCTCGGCGCGTAACGCCGTTAACTCGTTTCGTGCCGCCTCATCGGCTTTCGTAATAGTCATAACGACAGCACTAGGCGCAGGCCCTTTTCGATTTGCTCTATTTTCGCCGCGGGGAGGGTTCCAACAAATTCGAGCAAGTCGGATTTGTTTGCGGTTACCACCTGCGTTATGTTAACCACGCAGTCCTGACCTAGTCCGCTTTGTTTGGGGGTAATTATAATGTTTCCAGGCATATGGGATAAACACATATTGCTCGTAACCACGATTCCTATTACGGTTTCCAAATTGCTTTGATTAAATTGATCAGATTGAACGATTAAGATCGGATGTCTGTACCCCGGCATAGAACCTTTGGGTTCCGGAAGATCGGCCCACCATATTTCTCCGCGCTCGATTACCATTTATCTTTAGGTAAGGTCCGGGACTGGGCCGCTTTCCAGAATGGATCAAGTGATGTATCGACCTCGTCGCACACCGCGTTGATGCGCGCGATCAAGTCTTCTTCGTCATGATCCTGGCCAAGTTTTCTCACCCCCAACGCAAAAACGGCGCTACGCGAGATCTTAAGCTTTTTGGCAAGTCGTTCACTGAGTTCAAACACCTCGGGTGGGACTGATATTGCTGTTTTCATGATCCAAGTATAACCGAGGTTATACCCCACATCAACCCATAAACTCCGCGATCAGGCGGTGAAAGTGATGGGTTCCCTGTTCTCGCGTTGGTGAATAGCGGCCGTGCGAATAGAATCGCGACCGGATGCCCCGCTGAACGCTCTCAACCACCGCCTCATCTTCCATTTCGACGCCGTGCAGGTCGGCTCCTGCACCTTTGTCCGCGACGGCGCCATCTCTGACGTATGTCTGAAATTCCACCACTGTCTGCGATGGGGTCACCGGCTGCACGATGTTGATCGAGATGCCCCAATCGTAGAAATTGAACATCAGATTGGGAAAAATAAAGAGATATCGGGCGGCGACCTTGCCGTCGGCGTTGTAGCCTGTCTGTAAGCTCGAGTATCGAAAGGTCTCAGTAGAGTAAGAGCCGTAATCCACAATCGCGTTAAGCGCCTGGTGGACAAATGGTATGTGAAACCCCTCGAGGTAGTTTTCGCAATACAGTGCCCAGTGCGCGGCCACCTCATAACTTCGCCTTCCGGCAAGACGCAGGCCGGAAGGGTCTATATCTTCTAGGTTAGCTGCCGCATCATTCACAAACTGGTCGAACGGAGCCGCCGGATCGAGTGAAGCGAACATAAAACCTGCGCGACACGCGAACGGCACAAGCATCAGATCGTCGCTCGCGGAGGGAAAGTCAATTACGCCTTCAAATTCAGGCATCGACAGGAACTTACCATCCAACGAGAAACGTCGCCCATGATAACCGCACCTTATCAGATCGGCCTGGCACCGTTCTTCGACCAGGACCTTTCCCCGGTGTGTACAGACGTTGGAGAGGCAGGTTAAATCATCGCCTGATTTGACTATTAGAAGAGGTTCGTCCAGAAAGCCCGGCAGGCAGGTAATTGGTTCGAGTGAGTCTACATCGTCCTGCCTGCCCACAAGTTGCCACGTCCGCGCAAAGATCTTTTGTTTTGACTGTTCGAAATACTCTGCCGCCGTGTAAAACTCTGACACGAGAGTTCGGGCACGTCGGATATCAGGATCAACCTCAAAATTAGACATCTTTGATAAAATCGCGACACGCTGCTGCCGTTTGAGAGCGTCACATCGAGCCGGGCAGCCACAGCTTAAAAAATTGTTCAAATGCTACCAAATCGAGCTCTGAAACGCTAAAAATATCTCTTAACTTTTGCGTGTTTGTTTTGGTATCATTTAAATGGCATTCCGAGCCCCGACCGTATTTCCCGTATACACTCAATGACACCAACATCCGAACTTGAACTCGGCGGAAACTTCCTCACCCATCCTTTTGCCGAACTAATGGCCGAGATAGCCCAGGCGCGGCTCACTGGTTCGCTGCGCGTGTCGGCAAAGGAGAAAAAGGCGGTTATCTATTTTAAGCGGGGACGTATCGCCTTTGCCGTTTCTAACGCCCGTGCTTCACGTTTGTTCTCCATCCTCCTCGGCCGGGGCAAGCTGTCTAAGCCCGATCTGGCGCGCATTCCCGATTTTGCGAATGACCTCTCTCTGGCTGCCTATTTGGAACAGAACAACCTATTGACCAAACCCGAATTGGATGGAATATTCATCGAGCAGATCGAGGGAATAATCTGCGACGGCCTTACATGGACGTCCGGAGACTGGACCTTCAGCTCACTTGCTCGAATTCGGGATGGGCTTTCCTTTGATGTTGATATTCGGGGCCTGCTGATAGATTTTGGACGCCGCATGTCTGTCAATTCAATGCTAAGCCGTTTCCGAAGCCTCGAAGAGAGATTTTCGCGTTCGACGCTGTCGGAACTCGGTGTGTCGCTCAAGCCTGAAGAAGCGTTCGTGCTTTCGCGGGCGGATGAGGGGATTTTAACGGCGGCAAGCCTTATTAGCGTCGCTGCGATGACCGAATCGTCGGCGCTGCATGCCATATATACACTCTGGCTCGGTGGTCTTTTGATCAGAAACGACTGGCAGGCCGCATTTCCAGCGGCGTCCGTCGCACTGATGAAGAACGCTAAGTTGGAACTGAAGAAAGAAGCAAGGCTGCCCGGTGTTCCAAAGGTAGTAGAAGCTTTAGGCCAAAAAGCAGTCGACACTCCCAAGCCGGTAGAGGCCGTCAAGGAACCGGAGATCATCATTACCCTCGATGAATATCTGGAACGGGTCGAAAATGCCGAAACCCACTACGACATTCTAGGCGTTGACTCAAAGGCAGAGATAGATGAACTAAAGCGAGCGTACTTTGCCTTAGCGAGGATGTTCCACCCCGACCGCTATCACGCCAAAGGCGGCGATCGCCTGCGCCGCGTGCAGAACGCGTTTACCGAACTCGCGCAAGCCCATGAGACATTGAAGAGTGCCGAAGCGCGCGAGGTTTACGACTACAGAATGCGAAAGGAACTCGCCGCTCGCGAGAAGGTCAAAGCGGCGGGCGGCTCGAGCAGTTTACGGCTCGCCGAAGCAGAAGAAAATTTTGAGCGCGGGTTCAGCCTTCTAATGGATGACCAGTCGGAAGCCGCTTGGCCGTTCCTTGCCCGCGCCGTGCACTACGCTCCAAACAACGCCCGCTATCATGCTTACTATGGCAAAGCACTCTCAGCGGATGAGACCCAACGCCATAAGGCCGAGGCCGAGATGCAGCATGCTCTAAAACTCGATTCGAACAATCCTACGTTTCGTATCCTCCTCGCTGAGTTCTTTATTCAATTCAATCTCATGAAACGCGCGGAGGGTGAGTTGACGAGGCTCCTCGCCGTGTTCCCGAGCAACCGCGAAGCCCGAGACCTGCTTGACAAACTGCAGCACCAGTAGTTGGGGCCGCAACTTGAATCTTGTTTCTAAAAGCCCGAAACTAGAGGCGTGAATAGCATTCTCGCCGAACGAACCGATACCGAC
>JBBQGO010000082.1:0-8866 GCA_038323125.1 Pyrinomonadales bacterium | reverse complement strand
AGAAGACGTCGATGAGGAGGATGTGGCCGAGGTCGTCGCGAAATGGACCGGTGTCCCGGTATCGAAAATGCTTGCGGGCGAGATGCAAAAGCTCGTCGCGATGGAAGAGAACCTGAGAAAACGAGTGATCGGCCAGGATGAGGCGCTCGAAGCCGTAGCCAACGCCGTCCGGCGTGCCCGCGCAGGCCTTCAGGACCCGAACCGGCCCGTGGGGTCATTTATCTTCCTTGGCCCGACCGGTGTCGGTAAGACCGAGACGGCCCGTGCACTTGCCGAATTCCTGTTCGATGACGAACGTGCAATGGTGCGTCTCGATATGTCTGAATATATGGAAAAACATGCGGTTGCCCGGATGATCGGTGCACCGCCCGGATATGTCGGTTACGAAGAAGGCGGGCAGTTGACCGAGGCAGTTCGCCGCCGGCCTTATTCGGTTGTGTTGTTCGACGAGATCGAAAAGGCCCACGCCGATGTTTTTAACGTGTTGCTGCAGATCCTAGACGACGGGCGGCTTACCGATTCCAAAGGCCGTATCGTGGATTTTAAGAACACGGTGCTGATCATGACATCGAACCTCGGATCACGGGAGATACAGGCGGCGGAGGGTGATGAGAAACAGGCCCGCGAGGCGGTTCTCATGATCCTTCGTAGTCACTTCAAGCCCGAGTTCCTGAACCGAATTGACGACACCGTCGTTTTCAGTCAGCTCACGCGGGACCAGATTGCGGCGATCATCGACGTCCAACTCGAAAAACTGCGAAAGAACCTAGACGAGCGCGGTATCACGATAACGCTCGACGACAAAGCGAGAGACCTGCTCGTGCAGGAGGGCTACGATCCCGTTTACGGCGCCCGCCCGCTCAGGCGTGCGATTCAGAACCTGATACAAAACCCGCTGGCGGTCAGTTTGCTAAAAGGCGATATCGCGTCGGGGCAGACCGTGCGTATCTCGGCCGAGGATGGCCAGATGAAATTTGCACCGGTCGAAGGTGAACGAAAGGCCGTGAGCAGCTAGGTGACTGTTGGGACATTAAGCTTTACTATTGAATAACGTGTTTAAGAAGAAAAAGATGAACGAGAAAGAGATCGAGATCGAAGAGTTCACGGACCAGGAAGATGGCAAGGTGCCGTTTTTTGATAAGCGCCGGTTTAACGACAAAGGTGAAAGGGTGGCGGATGATGAACCGTCGGCGAAACCAGTCAAAAACCCAAATGAAATTGAGCTTGAGTCAAAGCTGAAGATCGAGACAGCGCGTCGCGAGGCTGCTGAGGCTAAGCTCATTGGCGTCCAGGCTAAGTTTGATGAAGCTAAAGCGGGACTTGAAAAAGAGACCGCTGAGATGCGTACCCGCCTGATGAAAACCCTTGAAGACAGGGCAAACCAGGCAAAACTCAATTTTCTGAAAACCCTTTTGCCGGTGCTCGACAACCTCAACCTGGCGGTCGCCGCAAGTGAATCGGACCCATCGGTCGAACACCTGCGCAACGGCGTGATCGGCACCGCCCGCAGCTTTGAAAGGGCGCTTATAGATGTTGGTGTCGAGCCGATACCTTCGTTGGGAATGACCTTCGATCCCGAGATCCACGAGGCCGTCGATATGATCGCCGCCGACGCCGAAAGCGATGGAAAGATCGTTGCCGAGTATGCTCGCGGATATAGATTTCGCGATAAACTGCTCCGTCCTGCTCGTGTGCAGGTCGGCAGATCGATGGCTGATTCGGCCGGGGAATAACCTCGCCGTCCGGGAAATTGCTTCCAACCGCTGTTCGAGAAGTGTTATGATTGAATTCAGACAGACTCTCCTACTCCGTCCGCATCAAAGTCTCTGGTTTTACAAAATAGATTTATGGCAGATATAGACGCATACAAAGACAAATTTAGCGAAAGCGGACAGCGTATATTGGAAACTGCCTTAGGCGAATCCAAAAAACGCGATCAGAACTACGTGTCGATCGAACATATCCTCCATGCGATCGCATTTGAAGAGGAGGACCTGTTTTCCTCGACGATGCGCGATCTGTCGGTAGATCCGCGCTCGGTCAAGCTTTTGATCGAAAAGCGGATGGAAGACGGACGCCAACACAGCGGCAAGGGTTTCCGCATTGCCCCCGAAACCACTGAGCTGTTCAAGCGGGCCATGGACCGTGCACGCTCGCAGGGCCGCCGCGTGATCGACGGCAGCGATATTTTCTACGTTCTGTCTAATGACGAACGCAGCGTTCTGAACGATGTTCTGCAAAATCTGGGAGTGCCGTCCGATGAAGTTGCCCAAACCGCCCGGACTTGGATCAGAAAGCGTGAGAAGGAAGAGGAACGCACCCGTCAAAAATACGAATTGCCATCATTCCTGCGTCATTTCGGTGTTTCGCTGAACAAGCTTGCCCGTCAGGACAAGATCGCCCCGACCATCGGCCGAGAGATGGAGATCCAGCAGATGCTCGAGATTCTTTCGCATCGTGAACGGTCGAATTCTCCGATGCTCGTTGGCGAGCCTGGTGTCGGCAAGACCGCGGTGGTCGAGGGACTTGCCCGGCTTATCGAACTGGAGCCTGAAAGGGTCCCGCCGCGTCTCCGAGATGCACATATTGTGCAGCTTCAAATGGGCGGCCTGGTCGCCGGTACTATGCTTCGCGGTATGTTTGAGGAGCGCATCAAAGGAATTATCGACGAGGTTAAGGAAAAAGACCACATAATTCTCTTCATTGACGAAGCCCACACGATCATTGGCGCCGGAGCTGCGCTCGGTACGACGTCCGACGCTGCCAATATGTTCAAATCGGCGCTTGCGCGCGGCGAACTCCGCATTATCGGTGCGACCACCATCACTGAATATAAAGAGTACATTGGCGAGGACGAAGCACTTGCGAGGCGTTTCCGCCTAGTGAAGGTCGACGAGCCAACGATAGACGAGACCAAGGAGATACTCCTGGGTGTTCGTCCGCGTCTCGAGAAAAACTACTCCGTAACCATCTCGGACGAGGCGATCAACACCGCACTCGAAATGTCGCCCAAGTATATTCGCAATCTGCATCTACCGGACAAGGCGATAGGCTGGCTCGACACGGCCTCGGTCAAGGTCGAGATCAATGGGCTATCTGAACTCGTCGTGCAGCCGGAGCACATCATCGAGGTCATCTCGCAGGAATCGCGTATTCCAAAGGACATGATCTACCGCGACACGTCGGACCGTTTTGCGGTGATGGAAGCCGACCTGGCCAATCGCGTCATCGGCCAAAAGGATGCGGTCCGTGCAGTCGCCGAACGTTTGCGCCTCAACAAGGGTCCATTAAAAGAAAATCATTACGCGCCGGATGGCGTCCTGCTCTTCCTAGGCCCGACGGGCGTAGGGAAGACCGAACTTGCAAAGGCGGTTGCCGAGTTCATGTTTGGCGACGAGAGCAAGATGGTTCGTATAGACATGAGCGAATATGGCGATGGTACCATTGGAATTGAAAAGCTTATCGGAATGCCGCGCGGCATCGTTGGATCGGAACGCGGCGGCATCCTGACAGAACAGCTTCGCGACAATCCGTATACCGTGCTGTTGCTCGACGAGGTTGAAAAGGCATCACCTTACCTGATGAACATATTCCTTCAGGCCTTTGACGAAGGTTGGATCACAGACGGCCGCGGAAAGAAGGTTTACCTCTCGGATGCGATCGTTATTATGACGTCGAATCTTGGATCTGAGAACTTTAAGCGTTATGAGAAGCCGCTTGGATTTGGCCAAAAGACGCTTGGCGACGTGATACAGATCAAAGGTGACGTGATGAAGGCGGCAGAGAATCGGTTTACACCCGAGTTTCGTAACCGCATCGACGAGATCATTATTTTCTCGCCGCTCACGCTCGACGAAGTTCGCGAGATCGCGAAGCTCTACCTGGCCAAGATCCAAAGGAATATGGAACGCCAGGGCAAGGTCGTGGAAATTAGCGAAGCCGCTCTTGATCTGCTTACCGAAAAAGGGTTTAGCCCCGCATATGGAGCCAGATTCCTAAAGCGGCATATTGATCAGAAGGTCAAACTGCCGATCACAAACGAATGGAAAGCCTCGACCAAGTTCATCGTCGTTGCCGCCGATGGCGAGATCACGGTTAAGCCGGGCGAGGTTTTTAGCCTTAACTAAACTTCGTGAACAGTATTGGCATCCTAGACTCTGGTGATTGCTACATCAGAGTCTTTTTATATTCGGTCGACCGGCTTGTCTTTTCCTCATTATGAACAGAACTTTTACCGCCCGTTTGATGCTACTGATTTGTTCTGTATTCGCCTCAGCACAAGACAGTCCGCTGCGCATCTTTGCAAAGCCGACTCCTCTGTTCGTAAAGGATGCGCTACATGCACAAGGTTCCGTTATCCTACGGGTAGAATTTCTTTCGACTGGTCGCATTCGTAGAGTTTCAGTAATTCGTGGCCTACGCGGGGGAATCAGTGAATTGGCGATCGAGGCTGCCAAGAGAATCGAGTTCGAGCCGGAGACCGTCGGAGGAACCCCGGTTACTAAAAATAGGAATATTGAGTATATCTACCGGTACGGATCTTGGGAACGCTCAAGCTACAGGGCCGACAGCTCAACTCAAAGTTCTCAAACCGGTGTAGACGAAAAAGCTGATGCAATAGTCGCAAAGGCTGTCGAGGCTCTCGGCGGTGACCGTTACCTCCAGGTCAAAACCCAGATCGGCCGCGGCCAGTTTAGCGTTATTAGAGATAATGCTGTCGTGTCGTTTCAGACGTTCACTGATGTAATTGTTTTCCCCGACAAGGAGCGCACGGAATTCAAAAGCCGAGGATCGCGGACCGTTCAGGTTAACACGGGCGACACGGGTTGGATCTATGACGGCGATCAGGAATTGATCAAAGTTCAGGATGATACTCAGATCGGCAATTTCAATCGTGCTATCCGCACAAGCCTGGACAATCTGCTTCGCGGACAGTGGAAGGGCGAGGCCAAACTAAGTTATGTAGGCAGGCGATCCGCAACTCTTGGTAAACGGAACGATGCCGTAAAGCTAACCTACGGTGACGGATTCAGCGTCGAATTTGAATTTGCCGAAGACGGCATTCCGCAAAGGGCAATCTATTTTCGAAAGGTTCCGGATGGCGAGGACGTAAAGGACGAGGACCGCTACGCCCAATTTGTCGACATCGACGGCGTTAAAGCTCCCTTTATCATTGATCGGTTCGCCAACGGAGCTCCAACATCCCGCATCAATTTCGAATCGATCGAATTCAACAAAAAGATCCCCGAATCGATCTTCGCGAAACCTTCCGGCAGCAAAGACGCGAAGAAATCTCTTAAATTATAACGATAAAAGGCCGGAGTGTCGGGTTTCAGCCCGACGCTCCGGCCTATCGATCTATACGTCCTCTCTAGACGAATGCGAAATCGAACTGTTCCTGGTGGATCGACTTGTCGGACGCGATATCGATGTTGCCCAGGTACGCCTCGATCTCGTCGAGCACCTCATGTTCTGAGTTCCGGAGAGCATTCGCGACATCGGGATGGATCCGCAGCGTAGTGCGATGTACGTCCTCGACATTTTTTGAGAGGCGGCGTGCCTCGGCCAGTATGTCGTAGCAAACAGTTGTCGGTGATTTGACCCAGCCCGCACCTTCACAATAGTCGCACGGGGCGCACATGGTGCGTTCCAGCGACTGCTTGACGCGTTTGCGGGTCATTATGATGAGCCCGAAGTCGTTAAATGAGAGCACTTTGTTCGGCGACCGGTCGGTTGATAGAGCCTCCTGCAGAGCCTGCGAGACCTTGTTCCGGTTGCGGCGATCTTCCATATCTATCAGGTCGAGCACGATGATGCCGCCGAGGTCGCGCAGCCTGATCTGGCGTGCGATCTCATCGACCGCTTCCATATTTGTGCGTGTGATCGTATCCTCGAGCCGGGCGTTGCCCTTGCCGACAAATTTACCTGTATTGACGTCGATCGCCACCAGGGCCTCGGTCTGGTTGATGACGAGGTATCCGCCCGATTTCAGCCAAACGCGCGGCTTCAGGGCCTTGTCTATCTCTTCCTGCACTCCGTAGTAGTCGAGGATCGGCTCATCGCGCGTGTAAAGCTTCACACGGTTGACCATCCGCGGCTGGATAAGGTTGATGAACTCGACCGTGCGGAGATATTCCTCTTCGTTATCGACGCGAATGGCGGTGAAGTTGTCCGCCAACTGATCGCGCAGGATACGCTGAACGAGGTCGAGGTCCTGGTGGACGAGGGTCGGTGATTTTTTCTTTTCTGAGTTTTTCCTTGCGTCCGCCCACATGCGTGCCAGGTACTTGGCGTCGTTCCGCAGATCTTCTTCTGAAATGCCAATGCCCGCGGTACGGACAATGAAACCGCCCGACGGGATCTCGTCATCCTGGCGAATTCGCTGGATAAGTGTGCGAAGCCGAGCACGTTCCGCCGCGGACTCAATTTTACGCGAAACCCCCAAATGCTCGATGGTCGGCATATAGACCAGATAGCGTCCCGGCAGGGCTATGTGCGATGTGATGCGGGCGCCCTTTTTGGCGATCGGTTCCTTGGCGATCTGGACGAGGATCTCTTGTCCCTCACGTAAAAGGTCTGAAATGGTGGGCTGCGGCCCACGTCCGCCGCGGTCATTGCGGTCAAATCGCCCACTCGGCCTGTCGCCGCTTGGGCGGTCTGTGCGGCCGCCTCTGGTATCGCGCCGGCCGCGTGTGTCGCGGTTATCACGCGGCCCACTCGTATCGCGTGTGTCACGGCTGGTGCTTTCGCGGCTTGAGGTTTCGCGTCCACTGGATTCACGGTTGCCGCTTTCACGGCTTCCGGCTTCGCGGTTGCCGCCCACACGGTTGCTGCTTTCCCGGTTGCCGCTGTCGCGGCCGCTTTCGCCGCGGTCGCTGCTCTGGCGGTTGCCGCTTTCGCGACTGCTGTCGTTGCGGTCAGTGCTTTCTCGATTGCCGCTTTCGGGGTTACTGTCTTCACGGTTGCCGGCGTCACGCGAACTGCTTCGACTGCTGCTTGCTCGCGTGGAGCGGCCCGAACGGCCCCGCGGCTTTGCCTCGGCGGTTTGCTCACGTTCATCGGCCGGTTCCTCTTGCGCTTCCGGTTCCCCGCGTTCTTTGGTCACGGGGCGTGGGGCTGACTCGGCTCTCTCCGTTCCCTCGTCGGCTCCCTCATTACCGATTTCGCCCGTTTCTTGATTCTCGACGGCATCGTCACCGCCTTCTTCGGTTTTCTTACCGGTACGTCGACGTCCCCCGCGGCTGCCGCGCCTGACGGCCATCTCGGCGTTCCCGTCCGATTCCCTAACGCTGGCCTTTGCATCCGGAAGAGTTGCTTCCTTCGCTTCCTTTTTCGCCTTGGCTGATGTTTTTGAAAATTTTCCCTTAGCCGGGCGTTTCGCGGGTGCTTTTCGTTTTGCCGGCTTTTTCTCTTCACCATCCGCGGCCTTTGCCTTGGCCCGTCCACGGCCCTTTGCGGGCGGCCTGTTATCGTCATCATCATCGGCTATTCGTTCAAAGCCATCGGCGTCGGTACCGACCTCAGCCAGCAGGCCCCCGACCGCCGGTGCCTCCGGGATCTCCATATCGAACTCGACCGCACGTACCCGGTCGATAATGGCCTCTTGCATATAAGCGTCTTTGAAGAGATCTCCGGTGTCGCTATCATCGCTTATTCGCTCAAAACCCGAATTATCATATTCGATCTCAAACACCGGCTCTTCCGGTTCATCCGCCTGCGGAGCCTCATCGGCCGCCGTCTCTTCTTCCTTACGCTTACCTCGGCCGCGTCCGCCTCGTTTTGGTTTTTCAGGCTTTACTTCGGCATCCGGAGCGGTGATCTCGGCCTCGATGGTTTCGTCGGCCTGTGATCCCTCACCGGTCCTCTCGTCCTCAACCGGAGAGTCACGCTCAAATCTGTGACGGCCCTGGCGTACGGGTTCGGCGAGAGGTTCAGCGAGTTCCTGTACCGACTCCATCTGTTTTTCGCGTTCGATACGTGAACGGTCGATCTGTTCGTTGGCCTCGCGCTTGGCGTCCTCAGCCGAACCTTTTTTAGCCTTTTCCATCACGATACGTTCGATCTCTTCGTCCTCATCGAAAAAGTCCGAGACGTAGAGAAACGCATCGCGTTCGAGGCCGACATCGACAAACGCCGACTGCATGCCGGGCAAAACACGCATCACGCGGCCCTTATAAACATTGCCGGCGACGCCTGCGTTTTCCTCGCCGCGTTCTATATAAAATTCAGTTACTTTGCCATTATCAAGTATGGCGATCTTCTTTTCGCGCCCATTGACGCTGACTATCATTTCTTTAGACATACAAATATACTTTCCTCAAAAAAATTGGGATCTAATTGCCCATGGCGTTTGAGGACGAAGAGTTGGTCAGATAAGCGGATCAATATGCGGACTTAGGGCTCTAGCTCGAGGTTGAGCATCACGCGCGTTCTGGTTTTATAGCTTGAGTATGGAAGTGGTTTCCAATTCGGCAAGTATTGAATTTTGTACACGCAGGAATCTCGTTTACGAAACGGCTTGCATTACCATCTCGTGTGCGGGGAGCACCAAATCTCCAATAGTAGTGATCGTGCTCAGACCCGGTAAAAATCTCGAATTCTAAAATCTTTGTCTTAGTAAATCCTCTGACGTCTGCTCTCTTCGCCGCGATCTCAAATCACAAACGTGGCAAACCTCGGTCAGTATAAACAATCCATGTTGCATAGTAAACATAATACTCATCGTTTGTTAGAACTCCATGAGAATGTCCTAGATAGAACTCTTTAGAAATGTCCTATTGTGAAAGTGTCTGAGATGCTCTTGTTTGAGGAGCATAGATGGAAACAAGAGGGACGATTCGAATGAGTAGGAAAGAGCTGGATTCGC
>JBBQGO010000081.1:0-8965 GCA_038323125.1 Pyrinomonadales bacterium | reverse complement strand
ATCTTTTCTCTTGACGCGGCAAAGATCGCGCAATTTGTCGTGAACCTGAGGACGTTTACCCCCGACCAGATGGAAGCCGCAAAGGTTAGCGGTCTTGGATTCATTTCATCGTTCGACGCATCGCTGATCGCGCGGCGAGTTGTCGGATTATGTACCGACCCGACCAACTTCTCGGGCCAGTTCAGGTTTATGCCATTCAATAAGTCTTATCCCGATATACTGACCAACCGGATCGAAGAGAATTACACGGCGATCCTGATGGGCGACGTCGATGGCGACTGGAACCCAGCCGGCCTTCGTCCGGCTGTCACGGGCGACGACCTGGAAGCTGTTCAGGCCTCGCTGCCAAAGGTCGCCTCACAGACCGGTTCGGTGATAGATGTTCCGCTGTCGATCAACAGGTTGAGGGGCATTGGCGTCAACGCTTATCAATTTGATATCGAATACGATCCGGCCGTGTTGGAACCTGCAGCGGTCGCTGCGGAACTCTCGGGTACCAGAAGCGAAGGACTCTCTGTAATTTCCAACGTGCCTTTTGCGGGACTGTTAAAGGTCGCGGTCTATGGTGCCTTACCCGCAAGCGGCGACGGTGTGTATGCCAACCTGCGGTTCTCGGCTATCGGCAAACCAGGCTCGACGTCACCTCTGACTCTCCGGGAATTCAGGTTTAACGAGGGGACGATCGGTGTAAGGCTGATCGACGGACTGGTTAAGGTGACCGCAGGCGAAACATCGATCAGGGGCAGGCTCGTAACGCCAACGGGTGAACCTGTCGCACATGCCCGCGTAGGGTTGACCAGTACCACGGGTTCTAAACGAGAGGTGACGTCAACATCATTCGGCTATTTCGAATTTGGCGGGCTTGAGATGGGGCAAACGTACACCGTCACGGCCCGATCGCGGCGGCATACATTCGCTCCGGTAACCGTCAGCGTCGCCAACAGCATTACGACACTTGAAATGATCGCTGAACAATAGAACAACAGGTCACTCTGGGCTAGTTGTCCTTAGTCCCGAAACTCCTGGCTGACCATTAGGCCGCGTCGGCCGCCTGTCATGATCCCGATGCCGACGCGGCCGAACCGTGCGGTGAGGATGTTGGCACGGTGGCCGGGTGAGTTCATCAACCCCGTGTGGGCTATCTGCAAGGTGGGTGCAATAGCGAGATTTTCGCCGGCGACGCGGAAACGAACGTCGGCGGCCCGCATACGGTCGAAGGGATCATTGCCCTCGGGCGTAAAGTGTGAAAAGTAACCTCGCGAAAACATGTCGGCGGAGTGCGCTCGTGCAACCTCTGTGAGTTCCGGGTCGGCCTTTAGGGGCAGGAGGCCGGCGGCTTCGCGTTCCTGGTTCACCAGGTTCAACATCTCCTCTTCCAGGTCAGGGGCCGGCTGGGAATTGTCGACCCTGAATGGCAATTCGATCGTCTCGGTCGAACCCGGTTCAACGGTCGTCAGACGATTGAGCGTTTGCCTGAGGGCGGCGCCAAATACAGGGGCGAGATGGTGCTCCAGTTCGTCGGCGTACACGACCAGGCGGCTTGCGGCCGGGCTTTGCTGGGCGGTTTGGCTGACCGAGTCCGAAAACGGCATTGCAAACAGCAGCGCCGAGACGAGAGTGGCAAACACTATCCCGTTGATAAACCCCGGAAGCGTGCCGATAGCTCGATTGGCCCTGCGTTCATGGGCTTCTTTCGGTATACGCGTGAGCAATTGCCGCCCGAGCATCTGTATCGCGATGCCCGCCGCGACCAAGATCATCACAAAAGCCACGGGAGCGCTCCAGGTATCATCGAGTCCAAACAAAGGGCTCAGCCACGCAGCCACCGGTTTATAGATCATCAGCGCCGCGAGCCAGCTACCCAGCCAACGAACGAGGTCCAGAAAGCTAAGTATAAAACCGCGCCTCCATCCCGCCGCTACGCTCGCCAGCACGATAAGGACAAGTAGTATGTCGATCCACGTTAAATTCATTCCCGTCGATAGTTATGATGCCAAAATAACGATCAATGGTCTGTCGGTTTCCATTCAAACCCAATAGGTGTTCGCGAGCATATGCCTAACGCCCTACATTCCATTTGCCGCCGGCGGCATACTGAAACCGAACCGCTTTTCCATTACAATGTCAACAATGAAAGATCTTGATGTGATCAATGTGATCGGCGGCGGCCTGGGTGGCGTCGAGGCGGCGTGGCAAGCGGCCGGGATGGGTGCGAGGGTCAGGCTCTACGAGATGCGGCCGGTCACACAGACCCCGGCACACCGCACAGACCAACTGGCTGAGATCGTGTGTTCCAATTCGCTAAAAACGGATGAGCCGGGCAGCGCTCCTTATCTGTTAAAAGAGGAACTGCGTCGCGGCGGTTCGCTTGTGCTTGAGGTCGCGGCGGCGACGCGTGTCCCGGCCGGGGCTGCTCTATCTGTCGATCGCATCAAGTTCGCCGAGATGATCACCGAGCGGATCGAGGCACATCCAAATATCGAGATAGTCCGAGAAGAGGTCACCGCAATTCCGGGGGATGAGATCACCGTGATCGCCACCGGGCCCCTCACGTCCGACGCCCTGACCACCGAGATAATGAAGTGGACGGGCGACGACCAACTCTATTTTTACGATGCGATTGCACCGATCGTATCCGCCGACTCGATCGATATGTCGATCGCCTTCAAGGCGGCGCGTTATGGCAAGGGCGGCGACGATTATATAAATTGCCCGATGAACCCGGAGGAGTACAACGTGTTCTTTTCGGCCCTGATCGAAGCAAAGTCGGTCCCGCTCAAGCGGTTTGAGGATACGCACTGGTTCGAGTCGTGCCTGCCCATCGAAGAAGCGGCTCGCCGCGGTGTCGACACGCTGCGATACGGCCCGATGAAGCCCAAGGGCCTGTACGACCCTCGTACAGGCTATGAACCCTGGGCATGCGTTCAGCTCAGGCAAGAGAATATGATGGCCGATGCCTATGGGATGGTCGGCTTTCAAAACCATCTGCGTTACGGCGAACAGGAACGGGTGCTAAAGCTGATACCGGGGCTGGCCGATGCCGAGTTTCTGCAGTTCGGCCAGATACACCGTAATACATTTATCAACTCGCCAAAGATATTGAACGAGACCCTCGCAACACGTGCGAACCCGCGTCTGTTCTTCGCGGGCCAGATAACGGGTGTCGAGGGCTATGTCGAGTCGGTCGGGACCGGATGGATTGCCGGCATCAACGCTGTCCGCGTAATGCGCGGCCAACCGATGATCACGGCACCTCAGACCTCGGCCATCGGTGCCCTCTGCCGGTACGTTTCGAATGTCGAGACGAAAAACTTCCAGCCGGTCAACATTACCTTCGGCCTGCTCGAACCGCTGCCCGTCGAGCTGCGTAAAAAGCACCGGAACAAGCGCGAACGGCACGCGATCCAGGTCGACAGGGCCTTGGTTGACTGGGATGCGTGGATCGCGGACGTACAACACGCGGACACAAAGGTGCACGCAGTCTGACCCTTTCGCGTGTCATCGGTCCAACGGCCTCACGCGGATCCTACGTCTCGAATGGAACAAGCCTCGATCCTCATAATCCTCGCGATCTTTGTCGTCGCCGTCCTCTATTCCTCGGTCGGCCATGGCGGGGCCTCGGGTTACCTGGCGGTGATGGCGTTTCTGGCGGTCGCTTCCGGCATTACACGGCCGACGGCGCTGGTGCTGAACGTTTTTGTTGCGGCGGTCGGGACGATAATGTTTTACAGGGCGGGCCACTTTTCATGGCGGTTCTTCTTACCATTCGCAGTCGCGTCCGTGCCCGCGGCGTTTATCGGTGGCATGATCGTTCTGCCGACGACTACGTATAGGGTAATTCTCGGAATTGTATTACTTTTGGCCGCGGGCCGGTTGGCGTGGAAGTTCGCGGGCGAATCAACCATTAAGCCTCCACCGATCTGGCTGTGCCTGGTGATCGGGGCGATGATCGGTCTGTTGTCCGGCCTTGTCGGCGTGGGCGGAGGCATCTTTTTGACGCCCGTGCTGCTGCTGATGCATTGGGCCGAACCGAAGCAGGCCGCGGGCGTCTCGGCTATGTTCATTCTGGTCAATTCACTTGCTGGAATCGCGGGCAGCCACACGGAGGCCGCGGCGCTGCCCGCTTATGTCGGAGCATGGGTCGCCGCGGCGGTCATAGGAGGTTTGATCGGTTCGACATTAGGGGCTCGGCGATTTGATTCGCTGATGCTGCGGCGAGTGCTCGCCGTCGTGCTGCTGGTGGCGGGCGGGAAGTTAATTTTTGCATAGGCATACAATCCCCGGGTTTTGCAATCCAATAGTTGGCGATCGACCAATGTAACTCCGGGGCATACCCACACCGTGAATGGTTTGCCGTATCTGTGTTAATTCATGAAGCTTGTAAGTATCACGATCCTATTGTTTGCAGCGTCGGCGGCTGCACAGTCCGGGCGATTGAAGCCAAGTCCGACACCGACTCCGAGGTCGATCGCGGGGCCGTCGGTCAATAGCATTCCCGTCGTCGGTGCCGGCTCCGCTAAGACAGCCGCGACTCCTGCCGCTGCGAGCGGCAGCGAGTCGGACGAGGTGATCAAGGTCGAATCCGTCCTCGTTCCGATACCTGTCTCGGTCCTGGACGTCAACGGGCGGGCGGTCACTACACTCAAGCTAACGGATTTTGAACTAAAGGTAGATGGCAGGACCGTCGTTATCGACGAACTTGCCCGGTCCGAGACGCCCATCCGCCTTGCTATGCTCTTTGACAATTCGTCGAGCATTCTGCTCGCCCGCGAGTTCGAGAAAAAGGCGGCCATCCGCTTTTTTCGCCGTGTAATAAGGCCCGACAAGGACAGGGCCGCGCTATTCTCGGTTGCAGATCAGACACGCTTGGAACAGCCCTTTACGACAAATATCTCAGCCCTAATACGCGCGATCGAAATGTTTCCGGAACCCAAGGGGACGACGGCCCTGCTCGACGGCATCATCGAGGTCGCCGATTATCTGAGAGCGGCGGCCGGGCGCCGGGTCATTGTAATAGTCTCGGACGGCGAGGATACGACGAGTGACTACAAGACCACGTTCGAAGACGTGATCAAGGCCCTGCAGGTTAATGATTGTCAGGTGTATGTAGTAAAAACCAAAGAGTTTGAGAATTTCATTCGTACGGGGGTGCGCGGCGGCAATGCCAACATACGTGCCCTGACGGCCGAACGCCGAATGATCGATATCACTACACAGACCGGCGGTGCGGTTTATTCCCCAATAAACGAAAATGAGATGAGAGAAGCGTTCGAACGTATTTCGGCCGAGCTTTCTCAGCAGTATATACTCAGTTACTATCCAGATGGTAAGGCGGACACGTCGGGTGATTTTCGCTCGATAGAACTCAGTATCAAAGGCAAACCAAACCTGACAGTTCGTACCCGAAAGGGCTATTACGTTCCGAAGCGTTGACCAACGAGCGCCCAGTGCGTGCCCCGCAAGACCCAACTTATGCTTCAGGATGATCTGACACAATTTCTTCAGCACCTGAAATACGAGCGAAACCTCAGCCCTCACACGCTGCGAAACTACGCCAGCGATCTGGAACAATTCAAAACGCATCTGCTCGCCATCGAAAAGCGCGATGACATCAACGCCGCGGAGATCGACCGGCTGACGATCCGTGAGTGGATGGCGTCGCTCCACTCCGATCACAAAAAGACATCGGTCGCCCGCAAACTGGCGAGCCTCCGCACCTTCTTTCAGTTCCTGATCCGCGAGGGAAAGCTCGAGTCGAACCCCGCCAAACAGGTCGCCACGCCGCGGATCGAGCGCAAACTGCCCAATCATCTGTCGATCGAGGATGCAGTGAGGTTTATTGAGACGCCCGATATAACGACCGACCTCGGCCGCCGCGACCGTGCGATCATCGAGTTCTTATACGCGACGGGAATTCGCGTCGGTGAACTGGTCGGCGTCAATATCGCGGACGTCGACCTCAGAGAAAAGATGGTCCGCGTCACCGGCAAACGTAAAAAACAGAGGATCGTCCCGTTTGGCGAACCGGCCCTGCACGCACTGGTGTTGTATATGCAGGAGACGCGGGCGGTTTTTCTGAACAATTGTCCCGCCGCGCGGCGCGAACCCGACGCACTGTTCCTTAATTACCAGGGCACCCGGATAACGACCCGCTCGGTCGGGCGAATGATCGACAAGTACATCAGGCTCTGTACCGACATCCACGACATCTCGCCGCACAGCCTGAGGCACACGTTCGCAACACACCTCCTCGATCAGGGAGCCGACCTGCGCGACATCCAGGAACTGCTCGGCCACGCACGACTCACGACCACACAAATTTACACGCAGGTTTCGATGGAAAAAATGATCGAGGTCTATGACCGGTCTCATCCGAAGGCGTAATGCATCTTGTAACATTTATCGTTTATACTTGGGCGACCCGTCCCGCTCGTAGTTCTTCGATATAGATCAAAACATATGAAAAAATTTCACTTGCTTGTTGTCGCGTTACTCACGTTCACGGCCGCAGGTTATGCACAGGACCGGCTGCTGACGATCGACGATATATTCAGCCCCGACCCTAAGGTCCGGGTTCGTTTTGCCGGTACGCCGGTGTTTGTTCAATGGTCGCCGGACGGCCGGTCGTTCAAGCAGGTGATCGGAGGCCGTCTGATGCGGGTCGATGCGGTCAGCGGCCAGGCCGAGCCGTATTTTAACAGCACCGCGTTTGTCGCCGCTCTGACCCGCGCCGGCATCAACCGCGAAGAGGCCAACGCGCATGCAAATTCGCCTGTGCTGCAATTTAACGAGGCCGAAAACGCGATCCTCTTCATCAGTCTGCAGGACCTCTGGCACTATGATATTGCCGCGGCGAGGCTTAAACGCCTGACCAACAACGACGCCGAAGAGCTGGAGCCAGACTTTAGCCCCGACGGTCGGTGGGTGAGCTTTGTACGCGGCAATAACCTGTTTGTCGTGGATGTGGCAAAGGGAAACGAAAAGCAGCTAACCCGCGACGGACGCGAGGGCGACAAACCGATCTACAATGGCTATCTCGACTGGGTCTACGAAGAAGAGCTGTACGGCCGCGGCCAGAAACGCGGTTATTGGTGGTCGCCTGATTCGCGTCACATCGCGTTCCTGCGGCTGGACGAATCGCCCGTGCCGAAGTACCTGCTGCCAAATGACATCACGATCGATCAGCATATCGAGACCACCTTTTACCCAAAGGCCGGCGACCCGAACCCGCTGGTCTCGCTCGGGATCGCCGATGTGAACAAGACCTCGCTGGTGCCGAATGCCGCGCGAATACCAAAGGTAGGTGAGCGTTTGCCGGCTGGTGTGCTCCGATTTGGCGATGTTGTAAAATTTATCGACCTCTCGGGCTATAAGCCCGACGACCTTTTGATCGCCCGCGTGGCATGGTCGCCGGACAGCCGCAACGTCCTCTTTCAGGCCCTGAACCGAGAACAGACATTCCTCGATCTAAACTCAGCGGGCCTCGACGGCAAAACCAAAAAGGCGCTTACAGAAACAACTCCAACGTGGGTCGAGGTTTACGACAATCCGGTTTTTGTAGACTCGGGTGACCACAACGGAACGTTTGTATGGCAGTCGGCCAGGAACGGCTGGCGGCACCTCTACTTGTATGACAACGACGGCCGTCAGGTGCGGCAATTGACCGAAGGCAAGTGGGAGGTCCGCACATTTTACGGTGTCGATAAACAAAACGGCTTGGCGTACTTTTCCGGCACCAGGGACAGCCATGTCGCCGAAAACATATATCGCGTCAGCCTAAAGGGCGGCGAGGCCCATCGGATCAGCAGCGGAAACGGCTGGCACGCCGCGGGCTTTAATAAAACGTTCTCGCACTTCGTCCAAAACCGGAGCGATGTTGTGACGCCGACACAGACCGGGCTATACCGTGCCGACGGCAGTCTCGAACGCATGATAAATGAGAACGCGGTCGGCGTGCTCAGCGACTATAAGCTGAGCCGTCCCGAGTTTCTCAACGTTGCGACACGCGACGGCTTTCAGATGGAAGCGATGATGATCAAGCCGCCGGACTTTGACCCGTCCAGGAAGTACCCGGTTCTTAAATATACGTACGCCGGCCCGCATGCACCAACGGTCGCCAACCGTTGGGGCGGTAACCGGTATATGTGGTTTCAGATGCTGGCACAGAAAGGGTACATTATCTGGATCTGTGACAACCGCACCGCCAGCGGCAAAGGTGCCGAATCGGTGTGGCCCGTGTATAAAAATTTTGGCCCGCTCGAACTCCGCGACATCGAGGACGGCGTGAGTTACCTCAAAACGCTGCCCTACGTCGATGGTTCGCGGATCGGCATGTTTGGCTGGAGCTATGGCGGATTTATGACCGGTTTTGCGATGACGCACAGCAAATCGTTCAAGATGGGCATAGCGGGCGGCACCGTTTCCGATTGGCGGCTCTACGACTCGATCTACACCGAAAGATATATGTCGACGCCGCAAAATAACCCCGAGGGATACGATCGCACGTCGGTCCTCAGATCGGCCGAGGACCTGTCGGGCCGCCTGATGCTCATCCACGGCGTGATGGACGACAACGTGCATATGCAGAACACATTACATCTCGCCTACGAACTCCAGACGGCCAATAAGCAATTTGACCTGATGCTATACCCGACCCAGCGCCACGGCGTCACAAATCCTACTCAGATCAGGCATATGTATTCGATGATGACCGATTTTGTTTTGAATAATCTATAAGCGTTAACGGACGCACCGCAGCCGGTAACCATGCTGCCGATCCACATCCCGAAGAAATCCGGACCCATCCGTGAGCGAGCCATCTTATCGCGAGGAGAGATAATATTACCTCGGGAAAATGCCGCTCCATCGCCCGAAAGGACCACCTTACGATTTTGGATCATTTTCTTCGCGATCGGGATGGATTTCTTACGTAAGGATTTGAAATTCTTACGTAAGGATTTCAAAT
>JBBQGO010000080.1:0-9080 GCA_038323125.1 Pyrinomonadales bacterium | reverse complement strand
GAAAACGAGTTCAACCGCATCAGAGCCACGGCGTTCCCCAAGGCATATTTCGAGAAAGACAACGACACTCAATTTGGCAGCAAGGGCGACTACGTCTTCCGCGACTCCGATGAAGCTAGCACTGAGATCGTCTCGATCATGTTCGAGATGAAGAACGAGAGCGACGAAACAGCTACCAAGAAGAAGAATGAAGATTTTCTTAAAGAACTAGACAAGGACAGAAATGAAAAGAACTGTGAATACGCGGTCCTCGTTTCTCTTCTTGAGCCTGATAGCGAGCTTTACAACTCCGGCATTGTCGATGTATCCCACCGTCATCCGAAAATGTATGTCGTCCGGCCGCAATTCTTCATCCCGATCATTACACTGCTGAGAAACGCAGCCCAGAACTCACTGAAGTACAAAACCGAGCTCGCTCTCGTAAAAGCACAAAACGTTGATATCACGAATTTTGAGGAAAGGCTCGACGACTTCAAGACCGCCTTCGGTAAGAACTGGCGTCTTGCATCCGAAGGCTTCGAGGAAGCGATTAAGCGAATCGATGAGGCGATTAAGGACTTAGAGAAGACGAAGGTAGCTCTCCACACGTCAGCAAACAACCTTCGGCTCGCGAACGACAAAGCCGACGACTTGACCGTTAAGAAACTGACAAAGGGCAACCCGACGATGGCCGCAAAGTTCGCAAGGAGCAAGGACGATGATGCTTCCGATTCTGAATGAGCCGTGCTCGCCTGTCCGCCGAGGGAAAGAGACCGCGTTAAGGTTTTCGTTGACGACAATTCCGGCAAAGCAAAACGCGTCATCGTTCAGGTCAAAAGCGGCCACGTCAAATCCCGCGACATCCGCGACCTTGTCGGAACACTCGACCGCGAAGGCGGCGCCATCGGCGTTTTCATAACTCTGGAGAAGGCGACTTCGCACATGGAGAACGAAGCGGCGTCGGCCGGATTCTTTACGTCGCAATTCGGCAAATACCCGAGAATACAAATCTTGACCATTGAAGAGTTATAAAATGGTACGGGGTCAGGGCCGCGATTCCGCGAATTTCAAACCAATCAGAATTGCAATATCGCTGGCTTGACCCCCGGCGTGCACCAAGCCGCCTCTGCGGCGTTATATTAAGGACGAGTCTGCCGATCTCGTATATCTCGACCCGCCGTTCAATTCAAACCGCAATTACAACGTGCTTTTCAAAGGCGAGAGCGGACTCGAAGCCGGTTCGCGAGATTGGCTTTCCGCAGACACATGGCACTGCAGAAGAAGACGGGGTCAGGCAGACGATTCTTCGATTATTGAACAAAGTAAAGGCGGAGACGTCTCCCATTCCGTCTCCGCTGAATCCAAGAGGGAGGGATTTGAACTTAGACTTGAGAATTGAGAATTGAGACTCGTCTAGTAGAGACTTTCGGGGGCCAGGTTTCATCGTCTAAAATCCACATTTATTTTTACCTCCATTCATTAAACCCAATGTTTACAGTGGTTTGCGTTTTAGGCATTGGTACGATGAGCAATATTAAATGATTTCGCCAACGGAATAATAGCTTAACTGTTGTTTTTGTCACTATTTAAGTTGTTTATTTCCTGCGGTAGTTATTTTCTTAAAATATAAGTTGTTTAGGCGTTTTTCTAGCGGCGAAATCATTTCGCCAACGGTTCTTGTCATTTCGCCCGTTGTTTAGCCATTTATTTCGGAGAATACCGGATACGATCGGCGTTCATCTGCGGACAAATCCCGCTAATAACTGAATTTCAAGCTAAATACTGATAGCATTAGAGTTAAAGCTATTTCTAAGTGGATTCTCTTAAGAGGGTAGTTAAATAAGGAGGTAGCGCGCGCCATCCCTGTTTCTGCGAGCGAAAGCCGAAGCGATCTGTTGCGGGCGAGCGCGACGCTCGTGCTCCAGATTTAGTGTTCCAGAAACTGGTGGAGCAGGGTCTGTGTGCCGAAGAAGAGGGCTACGCCGGCGAAGACTGAGAGTGAGACGAGCGGATTCTTGCCGGCGTGGTGGTTCACCTCGGGGATGAGGTCGCTGGCGGCGACGTATAGTGTGACCCCGCCGGCGATCGGCAGGGCATACGCTACTGTAAAGCCGAGATTGCTGCCGATCAGGTAAAACCCGAAAACTCCAAAGAGCGTCATCAGGCCGACCGCCGACGTTGCGATCATTACCTCGCGAAATCCCTTGCCCGCGGCCATGATCATCGAACCGATCGTAAAGCCCTCAGGAAACTTATGCAGGAAAACGGCTATAAAAACGAGCAGGCCGACCCTCAGGTCGATCTGCGATGCCGCCGCTATCGAAACACCGTCAAAAAAGGTGTGGATGAGCAAGCCGCCTACGGCCGTATACGCTGACTTGGCCGAGATCAGGTGGTCCGAGTGCATCTCTTCGCCAAGGTGAAAATGCGGTGCGATGGTGTGCTCAAAAAACTGTGTCAGCAAATAGCCGCCGAGGAACAGTGCCATCGGTATGTACAGGGCCCGTTCGGGCGGCCCGCCAAACCCCTGCCAGATCTCGATCGTCTTTGGGAGAATTTCGAAAAAGGTTACTGCAAGCATAAACCCTGCTCCTAGCGCGAGCAGGTACTTGAGCATCCTTTTATATGATCCGTGGAGTTTGGACGGGAAGAGGATCAGCCCTCCCAAAATATTGGCAAAGGCGGCTAATAGTCCAAAAATAATGAGCTGAAAAAGTAGTGGGTCCATCCGGGATCAGTTAACGCGTTTCTATCCTATATCAGCGAATTCGATAAACACAAAACGGCGGGGAAGCTAATCGGTTGAGACATTATTGCTTAAACGCATGATTAACGAAATCTTAAGAACAAAGTTCTTGACAACATCCAAAATATCGGTCAAACTGCTTTAGATATTGAGCTAACCCAACAATGCGAATCCGGGTTACATGTTATTCCTAACATAACTGTTTAAGATGTTAAGCGCCGCAGTCAAATGTCAAATAGAACACTGACGAACGTTTACGGCGTCTCGACCCCACGCAGAATAACACGTTGCGGCCAACCAGTGCCTACAATTTAAGGCCTTTCTATCTTGTTCTTTGAATATGCCGGATATCGATGCCTCGAAAACCCATCTGCCGGTTTTGCTCGATGAAACGCTGGAGCTTTTGCAGGCTGCAAAAGGCGGCTTATTTATCGACGCCACGCTCGGGCTCGGCGGTCATACCGAAGCGATCCTGGACGCCTCGCCCTCCGGATCGGTGATAGCTATCGATCAGGACAACGAGGCACTCGAACTGGCAGCAAAACGCCTCGCGAGGTTTGGCACGCGGGTAAAGCTCGTCCAGGGAAATTTTTCTGAGATCGCCTCGATCGTCGCTTCGGCAGCAACGGAAAAACCTTCGGGCATTATGGCCGATCTTGGCGTATCGTCGCTTCAGCTCGATAGCGAGACCCGCGGATTCAGCTTCAGGTTCGACGCTCCGCTCGATATGAGGATGGACCCGGACTCACGCGGCGAAACGGCAGCCGATATGCTCGCAACGTTGGGCCAGGACGAACTCGCCAACATTATTTACCAGTATGGAGAAGAGAGGCAGTCGAGACGCATAGCAAAGTGGATCATTGAAAAGAGAGATGCCGGAACACCGATCGAGACGACCATTGAACTTGCCGAACTCGTTCGGCGTGCGGTCCCGCGAAGCCCAAAGGACAAGATACATCCGGCGACACGCACATTTCAGGCCCTGCGAATCGCGGTAAACCGCGAATTGGAAATTTTGGAAAAGTTTATATCAGATTCGATCGATCTTTTAAGCCCCGATGGGGTGCTTGCGATAATCACGTTTCACTCGCTCGAGGACAGGATAGTAAAACATGCCTATCAGCATCATGCAGGCAAATGCTCGTGTCCGCCCCGGATCCCGCAATGTGTATGCGGTGCAGTGAAAAAAGTTGAAGTACTGACCAGAAAGCCGGTCCTGCCGGCTGGTAATGAAAGAGATGAGAACCCGCGGTCCCGGAGTGCAAAGCTCCGGGCGTGCAGAAAGCTGTAACCCAGTAGCAACCTTTCGGAGGGAATATTATGAATAAGAGAGATCAGAACATGCCGGCCCGTACGCGGGCCAAACGTAAACAGAGCGAGCCGAACCGTTTGCGCACCTACGCGCTGATGATAGTTTGCGGCATGGTGCTGGTAAGCGGATTTTTCTTTGCGGCCAGACAGCATTTCTCTTCGATGGACTACGGGATGAGGAACTCGCGTCTTCAGCGACAGGTTGATGAACTTGAAGCCGAAAAGCGTCGCCTGCTGCTTGCTCGCGAGGTAACGTTATCACCATCGGAGATAAAGAAGGCCATCAGACGAACCGGATTCGCCGAATACGCATCCGCAACCGATGAGATGGCCCAGGTAGCGCCGGCGACAAGAGACAAAGCGATTCCGGCAGCCGCATCGAAAACGAAGCCTACGGTCGTCAAAACCGCCGCCGTCTCGCCGGCCAGCACAAGCATTTCCGCCGTCTATTCTAAGGTGGAGAAGATCGATACCGCGTCAAAGCGATCGACTTCCGTCCGATAGAGTCGCATGAGCTGTTTTCCCAAAACCCGTCTTTCATGATCTAACACAATGCGTAAGAAAAAGTCCGGAAAGAAGAATCTGAAGCAGGTGGCCTTTACGCGATTTATGCTGGTGGTCGCCTTTTTTGTTTTATGGATCGGCGGCATCAGCGTCCGCCTGGTACATCTGCAGGTAACGCAGCACGCATGGCTAAAGGAAAAAGCGGTAGACCTGCGTCAGGACGTAAAGCATACACGGCTGCTGCGCGGCACCATCTTTGACCGCAACGAGCGGGCGCTGGCAATGAGCCTTCGCGTCAAGACACTTTACGCGGACCCCACCGAGATCGACGACCCCGAGGCCGCGGCAAAGGTGATCGCTCGCGAATTAAAGCTCGACGCTAAACAGATCGCCAGCCAGATCCAAAAGGGAAAGGAGTCCAGAAAGAGGTATGTGCCCCTCGTCAAAAAACTCGATGGCGAGGCTGTCCAAAACATCAACAAACTGCTGGAAACACCAAACGTTAAGAAAGCCGACCTGCCAAAGTTCGCGGGCCTGCATTGGCGCGACGACCAAAAGCGCAGCTATCCGTACAAAACGCTCGCGGCCCAGATCGTCGGCTTTACTGATAACGAAGATGAAGGCCGCGCCGGTGTCGAACAGTCGCAGGAGGACATTCTCCAGGGTGCCGTTATTAAGAAACTTCAGGAACGCGACCGGCTGGGACGAGTCTATGACGAGACCATATTTGAACGCGAGGCCCCCAGCGACATTGTCCTCACGCTCGACAGCGCCTTTCAGCACATGGCCGAGGAGGCATTGGAAAAAGGTGCCCGTGCAGCAAACGCAAAGTCGGGTTCCGCGATCGTGATGTCGGTTAAGACCGGCGAAATACTGGCGCTGGCCAACTATCCCACCTTTGACCCGAACACGATCACCGAAGCCATCGCCGATAACATCGGGAACAAGGCGATCCAGGGCGTCTACTCACCGGGTTCCGTTTTCAAGATCGTCCCGTATGGATCAGCACTCGAAAAGAAGCTTTTTGTGCCCAACGACGAGATCGACAGCGGCAACGGCTCGATCGAGGTCGCCAAGCACAAGTTTAAGGATGGGCACCCGGTCGGACGCGTGTCGTACTCAAAGGCGATGGCGGTCTCGAGCAACGTTTGTGCTATCAAAACAGGCATGCGCGTCGGGCGCGAAGATTTTTCCGCAATGGTCCGAAAGATGGGCTTTGGGGCGAGGACAGGCGTTGAGCTGCCGGCCGAAACTCAGGGCATTGTTCGCTCAGTCGAACGCTGGAACGGAGACTCGCTGGCGTCGATGTCGATAGGCTATGAAATTGGCGTGACGGCGTTGCAAATGGCAAGTGCTTTTGCGACGATAGCAAATGACGGAATTAGGATCCAGCCGCATATAATCAAGGAAATTCGCAGATCGAACGATCAGCCGAAAACCGTGACGACGCCTCAGCAGACCCAAGTCGTCTCGGTTGAAACTGCCCGTAATTTAAGGACTATGCTCCAGCAGGTCGTGCTAACCGGTACAGGAAAACGAGCACAGCTAAACGGCTATTCCGTAGCCGGCAAAACCGGCACCGCGTGGAAGTTTAATCCTAAAACCAAATCTGTAGATTCAAGCAAATACATTTCCTCGTTTATAGGAATGGCACCAGCCGGAAACCCGGAGATCGTTGTCGCCGTAATGATGGATGAGCCGCAGGGCGGGGCACGCGGCGGCGGCGCGGTTTCGGCACCCGTATTTCGCGACATCGCCCAGCCGATACTTCAGCAGATGAAGATCATGCCCGACGCTCCGATAACGCCTGAGGCCCTGGTTGCTCAAGATGTGCAGGATACACCTTCCGCCGGAACACTGATCAAGCCAGAGGTCGAGACCAAACCGTCGCCGGCCTCAAAACCGAACGCTGCCACAACGCCGTCGGTCAGAGAAAAGCCAAATGTGCCAAAAGAGCCAAAAGAGCCAAAAGAGCCAAAAGAGCCAAAGAAGTCTAACGACAAGAAGAACGATCCGGCCAAGCTGACAGCCGTCGGGCCGGGTGCAGTGGAACTTCTATTGAGACGCAAACCGAACATTGAAACTTGAAACCGCCATAGGATATATGAATGCCGCCGCGCCTGCTCTTGACCCCACTTTGCTCAAAAGCGAAGTGGGTTCATTTGCTATCGACTCTCGTGAAGTTCGTACAGGCGCCGTGTTCTTTGCCCTCTCTCAGCCCGAATACCGGGATAATGGTTTTAACGGCGATTTCGAGGATTCCACGGGATACGTCCCCGCGGCATTTAACAATGGGGCTGCGGCGTGTGTTGTTCGCCGCGACCGTTTTGAGGAACACCGGGCGGAGCTCGCACCATTTTCCGATCGACTTATATATGTCGACGACGCCATCGCCTCACTTCAGGGTCTGGCCCATGGTGTTTATGAGGAATGGGGCAAGCCGGTCGTCGCGATCACGGGGAGTGCAGGCAAAACGACCGCAAAGGAACTAACGGCCCATGTGCTGGCGGCAAGCGGGCGAAAGGTGCTCCGCAATATCAAGAATTACAATAACGGCTTGGGGCATCCGTTAACTGTATTGAATCTGGCGGCCGACATGGGTTACGACGTGGCTGTACTCGAGATGGGCATGTCGACGCCCATGAACGAGATCCGGCGCCTTTGCCGCATTACGCCGCCGGATGTCGCCGTCGAGTTGAACGTGCTGCCTGTGCATGTCGAACATCTCGGTTCTATCGAAAACGTCGCGAAGGCAAAAGCCGAACTCATCGAAGGGATGAAGCCCGATGGCACCGCAGTGCTCAACGCGGATGACCCGAGAACGGCGGCGATGCGAGAGCTTAGCAAGGGAAGTACCGTCACATTCGGGATCGACAGCGACGCGGACGTCTCGGCCACCGATATCCGTTTTGACAGGTTTGGCGAAACGAAATTCAGGTTGGTCATTAACGGGGATTCGGCCGAGGTGGCATTTCCGCTTAATGGACGGCACAACATCTTAAATGCGCTCGCAGCCGCGGCGGTCGGGAGCAGTTTTGGCATGTCCGCCGGCGATATAGCAGGTGCTCTGCAAACAGTAGCCGCGCCGCCTCAACGGGGAGAGGTGCTCGACTTTGCCGATGGCTTTACGGTCATTAACGACTCGTACAATTCCAACCCGGACGCCCTTATCGGAATGGTCAGGACCCTCGCAGAGGGCGGAGCACGGGCGAGTAGGAAGATAGTGGTAGCGGGTGAGATGCTGGAACTCGGCACCGCCGCGGCAAACGCTCACTACGCTGTCGGGCGTGAGATCAAGATGCACGGCATTGACATGCTTGTCGGTGTCCGCGGCTTGGCCGCAGACATGGTACGCGGTGCCGTGGACGCGGGCCTTGAGGAAACGTATTTTTTTGAAAACTCGGACGATGCCGGCGATTTTATTGTAAATGAGGTACGTCACGGCGATCTGGTTCTGATAAAAGGGTCGCGTGGCGTGAGGACCGAAAAGGTCATTGAGAAACTGCTGGAAAAGTATCAAACGGAGGAAATATCAGCGGTTAAGCGTTAACGCCTTTGCCCGCTCACCGTACTCTGTACTCGGCCGATGCTCTATTACTTCTTATATCAAGTGCTTTTTCTTCAGTACGGACGGGATGCCGAGTCGTACTTCGTAAAAGGCTTGAACGTTATCCAGTACGTTACGTTTCGAACGGCGCTGGCGACGATCACCGCTTTGCTGATCTCGCTCCTGCTGGGCGGACGGGTGATCAGAAAACTTGCGGATCTGAAGTTTGGCCAAGAGATCCGGGATGAGGGCCCGGCCTCGCATCACGAAAAGCGCGGTACGCCCACGATGGGCGGTGTCTTGATAATCGGCGCGGTGCTTCTTTCTACGATCCTTTGGTCGCGGCTAGATAGCCTTTATCTATGGATCGCATTGATCGCGACCACGCTATTCGGTGTCGTTGGATTTGCGGATGATTATATCAAGATAGTCAAAAAGCGGAGTCTTGGTTTAACGGGTAAGCAAAAGCTGCTCGGACAATTGATAATTGCTGCATGCGTCTGGGCCGTGCTGTTGGCATGGGGCGACTATCCCTGGAATGTGAGTATTCCATTCTTTAAGGCGACTGCCGATCCGACGGGCGTGACCTATCTTTGGCCGAGCATGTATCTGATCTTTATCATTTTTATACTGCTTGGGTCTTCAAACGCAGTGAATCTGACGGATGGTCTCGATGGGCTGGCGATCAGCGTCACCTTTATCGCCATGTCGGCTCTTACTGCTCTGACCTATCTTGCGAGCGACGCGCGTTGGGCCGAGAGGCTCGATATTACACATAATCCGGCGGCGGCGGAATTGACGGTATTTTGCGGAGCGATGGTCGGTGCGAGTCTGGGATTCCTCTGGTACAATTCGCCACCCGCTGAAGTGTTCATGGGCGATGTGGGTTCGCTGGCGATCGGCGGTGCGTTGGGGACCGTGGCGATCCTCACCAAGCAGGAGTTCCTTCTGCCTTTCATCGGCGGTGTGTTTATTCTCGAGGCCCTATCGGTG
>JBBQGO010000079.1:0-9081 GCA_038323125.1 Pyrinomonadales bacterium | reverse complement strand
GTCTGACCGTTGTCGATCATCTTCAACGCTCCCTGCTTGAATTCCTCATCGTATTTCCGCTTAACTCTTGCCGTTCCGTTGTTGCTCATGTCTTTGATATTCTAAGCAACACTCGCGTCCGTCAAATCAGGACCATCTCACAGGACCATTTGCATACGTCAGCAATATAGTCGCGGAGCGAACTCTAAAACTCAATAGACTCAGAACTCGGAACAGAGGCCAGTGTAGTTCTTTACTGCAAACTTTGTCGCATCGACCACACGATTGGCTTTTATTCAAACTATTGAGCGGCAGCTCGTCCTGAATCGAAAATAACGCTTGCATCCGCACTTCAAGATTCATTATCATTTTTGGAGTAATCCTGCTCTCGCGCATCGACGGTGATGCGCCCCGATATTGAGTTTTATTCGACGGCGTTGGAAGTTCGAGGGTTGGTCGGTCTTTGGTTTTGAAGTAGCTCAATCCTATGAGCATTCGAGATGCTGGGTCCCTTGATGCCTGCCGTTTCTTTGAGTGACGACCTATCTCGATACTTCTATTGAATTCCCGAAAAGGGAAAAGGGTAAATTTTGTTATGACCATGAAGCTTTATGTAGGAAATCTCTCATTTCAAACTTCAAGCCAGGAGCTCGAAGAGCTCTTTGCGTCGATCGGTACAGTGGAGTCCGCAACTGTTGTAGAAGATCGTGAAACCGGCCGCTCGCGCGGATTTGGTTTCGTAGAAATGTCGTCGCAGGAAGAAGGCGAAAAGGCCATTGCGGAGCTTAACGGCCAGGAAGTCAGCGGCCGCGAGCTAAAAGTCAACGAAGCAAAGTCCCGCGAAGATCGCGGCGGTCGCGGCGGTGGTGGCGGTTACGGCGGCGGCGGCGGTGGCGGCTACGGAGGCTGAGGCGGCGATTACGGCGGTGGACGCAACCGGTGGTAACTGTCCTTAAAAGAAAAAAGAGGCTGTCCGCAAGGCGGCCTCTTTTTCATTCAGTTCTTACGGCGGGGGCGTGTGGGTTTGGGTTTTGGCTTGTGTGCGGCGGGGGTTTGAAGAAACTTGACCGCCGTAGTGTTGGGCAGTGTGTTTTTGATCTCAAACTCTACGTCGCGAGCGATCTTGCCGTCGAGCAGAATGTCGACACGATATCTGCCGGGAGTCCAGCGTTTATCGGGACGTCCGGTAAAGTTGACGCGGTTTTGGCCTGCTGTGGTCGTATAGATTGCAGTGACGACCTTTGTCTCGGGTTTGACGCCTGACACACGCACGGCAACAAAATTCATTTTCACTACCGTGGCGGCGTTCGAGTCGAGCAGCACGACACAGTAGATCGGTATGTCCGTAATGCCAAATTCGGTGACCTGTTCCCCGGCATTACCTTCGCCGTCGTCCCGGGCCAGATAAACTTCTTCGATACGGCCAGCCTGCGCCTGCGGCACAGCCTGGGCAAACATACCCTGACAAAACAACAGGACAAACGACAATAGAAAAACAGCCTTCACAGCGAGAGTGGCTCCTTTAGTTGAGATCATCTCTGACTATGAACCGTCTGCCCGCAGTTTAGTTGCATTTCGCTTCGAAATTTTTATCGAAGGACAAGGGCTAGTTGGGTCTCTCGTGCTCCGTGAGCGAATCGAGATAGGCTCTTCCGCGTGCGTCCCTTGGCCAGCAGCGTGGAAGCCGATGGTATAATCTACCCGATCAATGCGATTTGTTTTTACAGCCAGGTTTTATGTCCTTCTTGCGTTTGCCGTCGTGCCGCTATCGCTGTCGTGGGGCTTGCCGGCATTACGCCACGCGGTACTGACTTTTGACATTATATTGATCGCGGCCGCGGTCACCGATTACGTTATCAGCCGCAGATCATTCGATAAGATCCACATAACACGCAGCTTTGCAAAACGGTTCGCTATCGGCGATCCGACACAGGTAATTCTTCATATAGAGAATGCTTCCGATCGGTCACTGTCGCTTCGATTAAAGGACGAATACCCGCCTGAAATGATGTTGAACGATCCGCGGGAGATACAGTTTGAACTCGGATCGCAGGCGACTGCCGAATTTTGTTACCTGCTGACCCCTCCGAGCCGGGGCAAATACGAATTCGGAAAAACCGTCGTGCGGTACCGGTCGCGTTTAGGATTGGTTTGGTGCCAGGCCGAGGCGGGAACCCAGCAGTCTGTAAAGGTTTATCCCAATATGCGACGGGCTCGCGAAATGGAGCTCAAAGCTCTCGGGGCAAGGTCGTTTCTGGCGATCCAGCGGCGTGCCGTGAGACGGGGTGAAGGCCGTGAATTCGAATCGATGCGGGATTACGTTCGCGGCGACGAACTGCGGCACATCTCGTGGACGGCGACAGCACGGCGATCAAAGATCACGACGCGCCAATATCAGATCGAACGCGACCAGACTGTGATCGTCGCCCTCGATGCCGGGCGCCTGATGACGGGCAGGATAGGCAGCGAGACAAAGTTCGACACCGCTCTTCACGCTAGCCTAGCTCTAATGTCGGCCTGCGCCCGAGCGGGCGACAACTGCGGTCTCGCGGTTTTTGGCCGCAGGATAGTCAAGTATCTGCCGCCCAAGCGTGGTTTGGGCCACATCGATGCCGTTCTGGAAACACTGCATGATCTGGAGCCCGAGTTGATCGAGCCCTCATACGCTCGCGCGTTTCAATTTATCGCGTCGAATTCAAAAAAGCGTTCATTCGTCGTTATCCTCACGGACCTTGTGGATAAGGACAGCTCTCGTGAGCTTATAAACTCCCTCAAGTTGCTTCGGCCACGGCACTTGCCATTGGTGGCTACGATCGGTGATCGAGACCTGAATGCGGCGGTCAGCGAAACCCCGGGCGAGATCAAAGACGTCTTTGCCCAGTCGGCCGCTGAGGAGATCATCCACCAGAGAGAGTCAGCCCTAAAACTTGTCGAATCAATAGGCGGGCTCGCTCTCGATGTAACAGCTCAGACCCTGGCCCCCAAACTTCTCGAGGCATATCTGAAAGTCAAAGAACGCGGCCTGCTGTGATCAACGCCCGTGCCCGTATTGGACGGCTCACTTAAACCCGCTTTTTGGTTGTAAACCAGCGGACGTTCAGATAAAATCCGATACACAGTATGCCCGTCTTACCGAAAAAGCGCCGTTTCACGCTCGTCCTTATAAAGCCTTCGCATTATGACGACGATGGATATGTGATCCAGTGGTTTCGGTCAGCGATACCGTCCAATTCCCTCGCGTGTTTGTACGGCCTCGCCCTCGAATGTGCTGGAAATAATGTGCTCGGCGACGATGTCGAACTAGACATCCACGCTTTTGACGAGACCAACACCATTATCCGAACAAAAAAGATCGCCCGGCTCGTCGAAGGCTCCGAGGACGGAATGGTGATGCTCGTCGGAGTTCAGTCCAATCAGTTCCCCCGCGCACTCGATGTAGCTGCGCCGCTCCGTGCCAAAGGGATCAAGGTTGCTCTAGGCGGCTTCCATGTTTCCGGAACTATGTCGATGCTCAACGAACGCGATCCGAGCGTTCAGCGGGCGATCGACATGGGCATTTCCCTTTTTGCCGGTGAAGCCGAAGGACGCCTCGGACAAGTCCTGATAGACGCGTACAGTAACACACTAGAACCTATCTACAATTTCATGGACGACCTGCCTGAAATGGAGGGAGCCGCACAACCCCTGCTCCCCGCCGAACGAGTACATCTTACGGCTGGGGCAACGACGAGTTTTGACGCCGGCCGCGGATGTCCATTCGCATGTTCGTTCTGCACGATCATCAATGTTCAGGGGCGCAAATCGCGCCGGCGCTCTCCGGATGACATAGAACAGATCATTCGAACTAATCTCACGCAAGGCCTTCATAGCTTTTTTATCACGGATGACAATTTTGCCCGGAATAAGGATTGGGAGGCCATTCTGGATACGCTGATAAGGCTGCGCGAGATCGAGAGGCTGAAGATAAGCTTCATTATCCAGGTCGACACTTTGTGTCATAAACTGCCAAACTTCATCGAAAAGTGTCAGAGGGCGGGCGTTAAGAGGGTGTTCATCGGGCTTGAGAATATCAACCCCGACAGTTTGCTAGGTGCCAAAAAGCGGCAAAACAAGATCACCGACTACAGGCAGATGCTGCTCAAATGGAAGGAGGCCGGCATAGTTACTTATTGCGGCTACATTCTGGGGTTCCCCGGGGACACCCCGCAATCGATCATCCGCGATATTGAGATCATCAAAAAAGAGCTTCCGGTTGACCTGCTCGAGTTCTTTTATCTGACGCCGCTGCCGGGTTCCGAGGACCACAAGACCCTTCACGAGGCTGGTATCGCGATGGACGAGGACCTCAACAGATACGACCTTAACCACGACGTTACCTCCCATCCTGTAATGTCCCGCGACGAATGGAAGAACGTGTACCGCCTTGCGTGGGACACCTACTATACCGACAGCCACGTGGAAACCATCCTGCGCAGGGCCATCGCGACCGGAACCAGCCCCGGCAAGACGATGTTCTTTATAGTCTGGTTTAAAGGGTGTCACGGGATCGAAGGAATTCACCCACTCGAGGGTGGATTTTTACGCATAAGGTCTCGCCGCAACCGGCGGTCGGGTATGAGACTGGAAAATCCAATTGTCTTTTATCCTAGGGCATATGCTCGGATGGTCCGCGACCAGTTTCGGTGGATGTCGCTCTATCTGCGAATGCGTCTTATTTACAGACGCGTGAGGAACGATCCCCGGAAGCTGGACTACATGGATACCGCGTTAGAACCCGTTACGGATCACGAGGAAGAACGCGAGATGTTTCAGACCGCTACCGCCCGGACGTATCTAGACACCGTCCATCGTAATGAAAAACTCAGCCGGGGTGAAACTGTGCGGCCAGGTTCCTTAAAGTTTTGAATATTAATATTGGAGGGTTTTCTGAAATGTTAAAAGAACTAATTTTGATGCTTTCGGTGTTGGCGATCTGTTGCGTCGGAGTCGACGCACAGACTGCTGCTTGGCAGAAACTGACTTCGGTGGAAGGCAAATTCAGCGTAATGATGCCGTGCAAGGCCGAGGTCGACGTTGACAAACCCGACCCCGAGGACGAGGATGCGGCAGATCAGACCTTTTATAGCTGCAGCCTTGAGAGCGGATACTTCATGGTTACGTACACGGATTTTAAAGAAGTTATAGATGACAAGGGCATGTTGGATGCATATCGCGATGGTATAGCCGAGGAATCGACTATCATTTCGGAAAAGCCAATTACGCTCGGATCTGCCCCGGGGCGTGAACTGGTCCTGAGCAAAACGACGGACGAGATCAAGCAATTATTCAAATGGCGGTTTTATTTGAAGGGAAAAAGGATCTATGCACTGACCGTCGGGACCGAAAATCCGCGACTAGGTTCTCCGGACATCAACAAGTTCCTGACGTCGTTCAAGATCGGGAAGTAAATTGACGGACCGGGAGTGTGAATGGCATACTCCATCTCGACCGATCTACAATCCATTTTATTTTACCTCCATTCATTAAAGTCAATGTTTACAGTGGTTTGCGTTGTAGGCATTGCTCCGATGAGCAATATTTAATGATTTCGCTAACGGAATAATGGCTTAACTGTTGTTTTTGCCGTTATTTAAGTTGTTTAGTTCCTGCGGTAGTTATTTTCTTACAATATAAGTTGTTTAGGCGTTTTTCTAGCGGCGAAATCATTTCGCCAACGGTTCTTGTCTTTTCGCCAGTTGTTTAAGCATTTTATTGGGACCGATTTTCGTGTCTTTCGAGTGATTCGCGAGCAGAGTTCGTCCGCGATGATCAATACGCTAATGATTTTTGAAAATCACGCTAAACCTAGGTATTAGGAGACTTAGAGCGATTGTTTTGTATATTTCTCTAAGAGGGTAGTTAAACAAGAAGAAAACACTACGCCCGGCGAACCGCGGTAGGGAAGTTTGGAACGCGGGGCACACCGCGATATTTGGAGTATTATTGCGCTACAGCCTGAATAGTCCCATTGAGCTCAGCCTGATGTTGATCTCCGGTCTCTCGCCCCGTTAAAAATAGATACGCGTACATAGCAAGGCCCGAGCCAACGCCGGCGGCGATCTTCGCAATGGGCGGCAGCGACGACGGGGATAAGAAACCCTCGATAATGCCGGCGACCACCAGAAAGCAGGCGCATCCGACCACGATCCGAGCGGCTTCGATGCCCTTTTTCTTGACCGCTTGACCGCGAGTCAGATCACCTGGGTTGACAAGCGAATACCCGATCATCATTCCCGCACCACCGCAAAAGAAAATACACGAGATCTCGATCACACCGTGTCCGACCACAAAGCTGGCAAGAGCATCGCCGAATGGAGGATTTAACTTATAACTCGCGGCAAAAACACTGCCAAGCCTAGCCCCTTCGAACGCGAGATCATAGAAGGCTCCGATCCCAAAAAGAGCCCCCATCGCAAAGACCCGAAGGGTTACCAAGATGTTGTTTGTCAGTATTTGGCTGGCACCGACTTGGTTGGCCTCGTTCAATGAGAGCCACCATTGATTGTTGGCGGTTATCTCCTGCGTTATCCCCGAGAGCATTACAAAATGGGTGAAATCGGTGTTGATCCACGTGGCGATAAACCCGAAGATCGCAAACCCAACGTAAATACCGAACGCAACGGCTATGTACCCGATGTTTCGGCGGAAGGCTCCAGGCAGGTCCTCGCCAAAGAACTTTACTATCAAGTTCGTTCCTTCGCTTTCGGCACGGTAGATTCGGCCGTGAGCGCGGATGACGAGATTATTTAGATAATTGATCAGCTTAGGATCGCGCGTCTCGGCACGGGCGATGGCCAGATCTGACGCCGCTCGGCGATATAGCTCGCCAAACTCGCGCACTTCCATACGAGAAAGGCCGCGAAGCCCCGTGCCCCGCAGCATCGTAAGCAGGTCTTCGAGTCGTTTCCAATGGTCTTTATGTTCAGTGAGAAAACGGTTCATTTGATAAAGATTATCTGATGTAACAGATCAATACCCAAAGTTAAGACTGTAATATTCACCAACTGAGTCAACTAGCTCAAAATCCGTAATCTGTGTAAAATTGTGATTGGTTACGAGGTGGAATTATGACCATAAAAGAAAGAATTTTCGAAAAACCTCAAAACCTACCGGAGAGTGCTTTGCATGACGTTTACGCCATCGTCGAAAGAATAGAAGAAAAACAAAATGCCCCGGGGCTTTTAGAGCGACTAAGTAAGATAAGGATCAACGCTCCGGCCGATTTTTCGGAAAAATTTGACTCGTATGCAAGCGGCGAAAAAAATTTTGATGAAGAGATGGCCAAGATAAGTGAATAAAACTTTTGTCGATACTTTATTCGTAATTGCACTGACTAATAAGCGGGATCCATATCACGAAAAATTACAGGAACTATCGGCTCTTTACTTTGAACGACCGTTAATAACCATAGATGCAGTATTGCTTGAAATAGGCAATAACCTGTCGGCCCGATATCGCGACGAAGCGATTCAGATCATATCAAACTTTCTGACGTCAAAGGATATTGAGGTTGTCAGTCTTGACGAAGTCCTGTTTAGTCAGGCATTTGACCGTTACAAAACCTACAGCGACAAATCATGGGGCTTGGTTGATTGTGTTTCATTTACTGTAATGCGCCAGCGAAGTACGGTTGATGCTCTGACGTGCGACCGGCATTTCGTTCAGGCAGGTTTTAATGCATTAATGCTCGATTCCACGAATTAGAATTGTCCGACGAAGTACGCAAATATCACGAAGAAGAGGCGATGGGCAAGACCTACGACCTTCGTATAGCCCGGCGCCTACTTCGCTATATCCGGCCTTACTGGCGTTTGGCTGCTGCGGCTCTCATCCTTACATTTTTAACCAATATCCTTATAAGCACGCAGCCGTATTTCACAAAGATGGCTGTGGACGACTATATAACGCCACGGCGTGTTGATGGGATATGGCTGTTTGCACTCGCCTTTTTCGGAGTGTTTCTCTTCCGTTTTATTTTTTCATACGCGCAGGAAGTGCTGCTGAACCACGTTGGCCAGCGGGTAATGTTCGACCTTAGGACCGAGATCTTTACAAAGCTACAGCGGCAAGAGGTTGCCTACTACGACAAGAATCCGGTTGGCCGTACGATGACGCGGTTGACCGGCGATGTCGATGCCCTTAATGAGCTCTTTACGTCCGGCGTTATCGACGTCCTGGGCGACCTTGTTGTTATCTTTGCGATCATTGGCATAATGTTCTGGCTTGACTGGAAGCTTGCTCTCGTCTCGCTCGTGACCGTGCCGCTGCTGTTTACAGCCACCAATTGGTTTCGCAAACACGCGCGCAACGGGTTCGACCGAGTGCGGACACGCAACGCGCGTCTAAATGCATTTTTGCAGGAGTACATTTCCGGAGCCCAAACCGTTCAGCTATTTAACGCCGAGCGTAAGGCAGAGCAACGCTTCAGCGAGATCAATGACGATTATCGGGACGCAAATATTGAGACCATATTTTATTATTCCGTGTTCTACCCGCTCGTGGATTTTATCGGTGCCGTCGGCATCGCGGTAGTTATTTTTGCATTCGGCTATCAGTATATCGGGGGTATCTCCGCCGCCGGCGCGGGTTTGACCATCGGCATTCTTGCATCCTTTATCCAATATTCACTGCAGCTTTTCCAACCCATCAGAGACCTTTCGGACAAATTCAACGTTTTGCAGGCAGCGATCGTCGCGTCGCACCGTATCTTTCTTCTTCTCGATACCAACATTGAGGTGACCAGTCCCGATCGCCCGAGAAAAGCCGGCAGGTCCACCGGAAAGATCGAGTTTCAGAATGTTTGGTTTGCATACAAGGACGAGGAATGGGTGTTAAACGACGTCTCGTTCACGGTTGAGCCGGGCGAGAGTATTGCCTTCGTCGGCCACACCGGCTCGGGTAAAACGACGGTCACCAATTTACTGATGCGATTTTACGATGTACAGAAAGGCAAGGTCCTGTTGGACGGCGTTGATGTTCGCGAATGGGACCTGCATTCTCTCCGTTCCATTTTCGCGGTCGTGCTGCAGGATGTCTTTTTATTCAGCGGGTCGATCGAGAACA
>JBBQGO010000078.1:0-9318 GCA_038323125.1 Pyrinomonadales bacterium | reverse complement strand
CGCAAATGGGATCCCGCGCTCCGCGAATAGCGAACCGGTTATGAAGAATAAAGTGATGGTAATACGCGTAGTAAAAGTGGCAGGATTTTTCATGGTAACTCCTGGCTCAGCGAAATCGTCTGCTCGGAATTCTCACGAAAGTATCCTGATAGGTTGCCGATAAGAAAAAAAGGTAAAAAGGGTGTTGCTCACAGTAATGAGCAACACCCGAAAGGATCAGTATGGATCTCCGAGATTAGAAGTCAAATCGGAAAGCGAACTGCATAATCCGCGGGTCATAAGTGCTGCCCGGCGAAATAATTCCGAAAGAGGTCGAAGCCACGCTGAAAATGTTGCTTCCTTCGGCAACGAAGAAATTGGTGTTATTCAGCAGATTAAATGCCTCAGCTCTAAACTGAAGTCGGAACCGTTCGCCAAAACGAACGTTCTTGATCAGTCCGGCATCAATGTTGAAATAGCTCGGACCGTCCAGGAAATTTCGCGGAAGGTTTCCGGTTTGTCCCGGCTGAGCAGTGAAGAACTGTTGTCCCGGGAATGCTGCTCCGGGAGTAGGTTCTACGTTACCGTTCGTTGCCGAACCATTCGGACCGCGAGCTGACTGATCGAAATAAGTAATAGTCCCGTTCGGCAGAATGGTCAGCCCAACCATAGAACGGATCTGATCAAGCGTTAAGCTTGACGTCGCCGTTTGTCGTGCTGAGCGGCCCGTTCGATTTAGCGTTCCGCGGGGATCGAAAATCGAGATCGGAGTACCCGAGCTATAATTGATGATCGAAGTCAACTGCCACCCACCGAAAACCTTGTCAACAATGCCGCCTTGATTGAGGAACCGGCGGCCATTGCCGAACGGAAGCTCATAGTTCGCGTTTATGTTGATAGTGTGGGTCCGATCATGGTCCGCACGACCATACTCAAGTTCAGGCTGTGCATTGTCCAAAAGCGGATCAAATCGGGTTTGTTGGTCACCCTGGATGTCGGTAAGAACCTTGCTGAAAGTGTAGTTTGCCTGGAATGCAAGTCCGCCAGTAAAGCGTCGGCGAATCTCGGTCTGCAACGAATTGTAGCGATACTTGCCAAAGTTCGACAGAAGGTCGACCACACCAGCATTTCCGTTCGGCCTGAATGATATCGGCCCGTTCAGTCCATTCGTCAGGTAAATTAGTGCAAGTTCAGCTACAGTACCTTGCTGAACCTGGTTTCTGATAGTAGCGTTGGCCGGCAGACCTCCGGCGACAAGCATGCCAAACACCGGTAGGTTAACTTGGCCCGGAAGGCCGATGTTGGCAATCGTTGTGCAACCCTGGTCGAGTGTGAGCCCCTGCGACGCAGCCTGGATACGGCAGTTGTTTCGTGCATTGATGAAATCCTGCAGGAAACCGCTGGAGATGACGTCGATCTGGTTAAAGTCGACGCCTCGAACCATATTGTTGCTGAGGCCCCCAACGTAGCGAATTTCTACAGCTGTTTTGAAACCGATCTCTCGAGTAAATCCAAAGTTGTATTGGAGATTGCGCTGCATCTGCAAATTCGGATCGACCGCAAACACCGTATTAAAGAAATTACCGGCGTTTGCATTGCCGGTTGCGAAACTGATCGGCGGATTCTGGAACGCAGGAAGCGTGAAACCCGGAAGGTTATTAAAACGGGCATTCAATTGAACCCCACCGGTATTAGGATTTAGTGCTAGTCCGGTCAGATCCAACCCAGCGTTTCCGCCGGCCGCGTTATCCGGACCGCGAACGTATTCGTCGTTGATGTATCCGACACGTAATCCGCCGCGGATAACACCGTTGTTACCAAATAGCATCCTGGCAAATCCGGTGGTGTTCTTGGGTGCATATGCGACACCAAGGACAGGTCCGAAGTTGTTAAAGTCCGACTTGGCGAAATGTCCCGGTTTTCCGGCATTCTTGCCAAGCAGGACGTATTGTCCATTCGGGTTCAATAGTTGTGCTCTTATAGCATCAAGCCCTTCAGCACCTTTCAGATCCGGTTCCAGATAGTTTATATCCGGAGTGCGGAGCGGCGAGAAGTAGTCCCAGCGGAGACCGAGGTTCAACGATAGATCGGACGTTGCACGCCACGAATCATTAAAATAAAGGCCATAGTTTTCATAATTAAGACTACGAAGCCTTGTCGCCCCAAGGACGGGACCCAGTTGCGGATTAACAAACGGTGCAGCGATAGTTCCGCTGCCGACTATGCCGCCGAGCAAGTATCGAAGGGAGTTTGCCCTCCCCAGGTCGGTTCCGCTAATACCACCCGGGAAAAGCGGACTGCCCGAAGCCCCGGCTGTGAGTCCCGGTGTTTGCGGATTAGCGGTTGAGCTGATGTTATAGATGCCAACCTGATTGAAGTTAGTAACAGCAGCGGCCCGATGGGCATTGAAATCAAGCCCAAATCGCAGCGTGTGGTCTCCTACTGAGTATGCCGAGTTGTTTTGGAACGTGTACTGCTTTGTATCGCGACCCTGAGCCTGGAAGTTCGACTGAGGATTCGTCTGGAACGGAATGCCGCCGATAACAAAATCCGTAGGGAGGTTCGGGTCCTGGTTAAAGAACGGGTTGCTCGTCGCGTAAGCACCGCGTGATTCGTTAGTGAATCTGCTGCCGATCGTTGTAGTGTAGCTCAAGAGATACAGAGAGGTGGGTCCACCCTGCGTGTTGACCGGCGTCTTATTGAAAGTGTTGTCGATGTCTGTACGATCGTCAGCGTTGTCATTGTATTTGTACACAAAATAAACACTGTTCCTAGAGTTGACATCAACGTCAAAACGCATCGTCAGAGCGTTGCGGGTATCATTGTCTGCCTGATTAAACAAAAACTGCTGCGTCAGGCCGCCATTCAATACGAGGCCGTTGCCCGCAGTCGGAGTCCCAGCGAAAACGCGAGACTGAACGGTCGGGTCAAGCGGAAGGACGCCGCCGGCATTGTTAAAGATTGTCGCATTGCCCGGCGCTGCAAGATTTAGTCCAGAACCAGAAAGAAGGTTAACCGTGCGTGAAACACCGTCAAGGCCGGTATAGGTAAAGGTTCCGTCACGAAACTGAGGCAAAAGGATATTGGTTGTTTTCAGCGCTTGCTGACGAAGCAAAAATCGTTCGTAGTTGACGAAGAAAAAGCCTTTGTCTTTGTAGACCACCGGAGTGCCTTCACCAAACCCGGGTATGGGCATTGGGCCGCCGAGCTTTCCACCAAACTGATTCCTATTTAGGAACGCTCGTTCATTACCTGTGGCGTTGCCACCAAACGAGTTCGCGGCAAAAGCCGAGTTTCGATTGTAGATGTATCCACCACCGCTAAACCGGCTGCCACCGCGCGGGGTGATCAACTGGATCTGAGCCGATCCGCCACCGCCCAATTCTGCACCGGCATTCTGAGTCACAACAGTGAACTCACCAGTGTCATCGGAATTGGGACGATCCTGAACAAAGCCACCTGTTCGGATGAAGTTGTCCTGAATGTTAATGCCGTCCCGGGTGAAATTGGTCGACGAGGTTCGCTGACCGTTCACATGGGTGTCTGCGGTCGGGTTAACACCGGCCTGCAGGTTGAGCAGCAACAGCGGATTACGGCCGTTGAGCGGCAGATCCAAGACCTGCTGCGGGCTGACCGTAGTGCTCAATTCGGCATTGGTTGCGTTAACCAGATCAGCACCTGCGACGACCGAGACAACCGCACTTATATCACCAATAGCCAGTGACGGATTGAGTGAATACTCGCGGTTCGCGTCGATCTTAACTTCCGTTGCTTCGAAGGTACTGAACCCAGCCGAGGTCACTCTCACTGTATAAGTACCGAACGATAGGCGTTCGAATAAATAGGCACCGCTGGAATTAGTAACCGTAGTTTGTTCACGACCTGTCTGGTTATCTCTTACCGTCACAGTTGCGCCGGGTAAAAGTCCATCAGGGCCGGAAACGTTGCCTATCAAACGACCTGTCGTTTGGGCGGATACGGCCAATGGTGCGAAAATGCAGAGAGCCAGTATCGTTGCAAGTAATTTCATTTTTTTTCTCCTCACTATTTTTGGGTATTACTATCAATCGGATTTCGAAGGTCAACTGTCTGTGATGAACACGGAGGAAAGATGGGACCATGGCCAAATCTTTGGAAAAGGCCGACTATCTCCTACTCGAAACTCCATACTTCATTTCCGACCGAAAAACGAGGAAGACAGTCAAAGTGTATGAGCCGGAAAAACAGCTGTCTTCGCACCTAGTAATACGCAACGATTGTTCCACGCGAAGAACATCAATTATTGCAACATTTAGTAAGCGTCCAACTCTTTCCCGCATCTGCGCCGATATGAGAAGTTGGAGTCATATTGGACGATCTATATTTATTTCCAACAACTTGTAAACATCGCCAATTTATTGGAAAGAAAGGATTTAGGAGATGTAATAATGATCCTGCGGTTGCTAACACTGTAGTCCCGAGTCCGATATTTCTGCATGAACCAGCGTAGATGACGCAACCTCTACCGAGAACGTATCTGCACATGATCCGTTTTGCATGGGTTCACAGTTAAACAGAATCCGTTATGGCCACCGATATTCTCCGCAAGTTGATTACCAATCGACTCGGAAAACTATTCGCTATCCGCGAATAGAGAATGGCTTGCGGATGCGTGAGGACTGATGACAACGCCTTAATTCCCAAAAACCTTTTGATACCGTTGAGGTAGCGATGAACCCGCTGCCGTTATCCGGTCAGACTATTTCCGGCAATCCACTTTCCCGTGGGGAGCGAATGGAGCAAAGCTGCGGAAAGCCTCGAGCATCTGCGCTCAAACATCGAGAGTCAGATTTCCAAAGACGATCTGACGCTTGGCGGAGATCTGGCATACATTAGAGCTTTATATCTGCGCGCCGGCGAAACCGCGAGGGCACGGCAGTTGTTTGAGAGGGCATATCAGATTTGCGGGATCAGAGGCTAATTCGTTGACAAGTGGACCCAGTTACCTCACGGCGATCTGCAATATCTCCAGATTCGGATTAGCCATAGATTTCTTTCAAGCTATTTTTCAGTTCCTTCACTGCGAGGCTTCGTTCGAGGGCGCGTCCGTCTCTTAGACCGTCTACAATTGCCAACCGCGCGTAGAGAACAGGATCATGTCTGGATTGCGAACGGCAAGACAGACGCCGTCATGGCGGGCCTATGCTAGATCTGTTTGTCCGAAATCGACCGGTGACTACCGGCTATGTCGGCATTTTGAACTCGGCCGGAACCGATTCGAACCATGGGATTTCCGTCTGCTGATTCGCTTTTCTATGGTCTCCGTAAAATGCCCTTATTGCCAGAGCGGGAGATGTTTGGCCGGGGGTTCCTTCCGCGCCGTTGCAAAGACGGTATAATAAAAGGCTGGTTCAAAAACATTCGACTAGAGCAATATGCTTGGTCGGACGGATTCGCAGCGACCGTTGGATTCGAATGGTACCGAAAATTTGGAACCTACCTCGACGTTCAGATGAAGAGCGTGACCCAGTTTCATCATGGAACCATCCGAAAATCGATGCGGGATTATCGAGATTATCTATATCCACTGGCGATGCTGAAGCTGCTGTTTAGAGACATGACCGGTCTCGGCATGCCGTTCGTACTTAACCCGTTCACCGCGACCATCTCTCGGCTCGACATTGCACAGAACTTAGTCTTCGGCCGTAAGTCGGACGCGCTTGCATTTATCGAGTCCCCCTGTAACAGAAGGGTTCCGAGTCTGAAATTTATTCTTCCCAAGGACTTGCCGGGGGAGTACAAGGACGACGCAATCGTAAACGGCACGGGGACTTACTTCCTGAAAAAATAGCAATGTGTCGCGGTTTACCTAAAGCACGCCATTGATGCCTCGGCTCGGAACATCGTCCGAATTGAGAGTCGCGTTCTCTCATCAAGCCGGCTGGAAACAAGGTTATGAAGCTCAACCGCCAGTACAACTTAAATCCATCGCCCGTCGACGAACAGACTTTCCACGCTGACATACTGCAATTACTATAATGGGAGAAGACTGGGTATCTATTGGGCGATGCGGTGCCGGTCTTGTCACTGAATCCCTGCGGTTAAATAATCGGATTGTTACCCTGAATCTCGTCTAATAACGAACGAACTGGCTCTATCTTTGGAGAATTTCGTAGACGTCGGTTCTGGGCATTGCACAGTCTGGCTCATCGGGGTTGCGAGTGGGCAGGGGTTTTGGGGAGATATGTTGACGGCGCCGGTGGACCAGGTTCGGGGCGGATCTGTGGGATGGAGGTATATTCCACGACCGAGACGAACGAGAAATTATGCAGCGAGCCAGGATATGTCTTACTGACTGCTTCCCACGGACTTGCCCTGAGCCAGCGAAAAGACCCCAAGTTTTTGATTTGTGGCTGCTGTCGCTTGTCCATCATTACAAGCATGCGGTGAAAAGTGACATTTACCAATGGAAAGTGTCGCAATACACCATGTCCGTGATCGCCTTCCATGAGGCAAGTCAGTTATTCCAGAACTTGGCATCGAAGAAAATGCCCTTGAAAAAACGAAAAAAGCGGTAGGAAAGAAGGCGGATCAAAATGATAACTGGATATCAGAGAGTATCGAGAAAGTCACCGTGCCGAATTTGCGGAAAACCTGACTGGTGCAGCACGACGAAAGATCACAACATCGCATTCTGTGCCCGTTCCGCGACAAACGCCGATAGACTCAGCATCAAAGGCTGGGGAGTTTTTTACTCCGATTTTCGAAGCCCGTCTCGTGGCAGTCATACTCAGCCAAAGAAGAAAATTAAGCGTGTAAAATCAACTTCTGTTGCCCCCATCGAAATCAGGAATTGGATCTATCAGAGACTCATCAAACTTTCGCCATTACCGGCGAACTTCGAGCTGATCTACAGTGACGAATTGTCTTTAAGACAGGGGTTGGATTCCCGACGGTGCGGACTACTTCCCAAGTTGGCTACCGAAAGGAATCGTCTAGTTCGAATGCTTATTAAGTTACTCGTAAACGAAGAAGGAACTATTCCGTCTCTTGAAGGCGTTCCAGGATTTTGGCGAGGATCGAACCGCAGACCGCGATTAGGTAGTGATTTCGACTATGACGCCGATCTTCTTCTTATCCCATTTCTGGATACGAATGGATCAATTCAGGCTTGCCAGCTCAAAGTTATCGGAAAGGGTAAGAATTGGCCCGGAAGGTATCAATGGCTGTCGTCGATCGGAAAACGCCAAGGATGTAGTTCTGGTACCCCGCTTCATCACGAAGGCTCTATAGGTTTCAGACGAAAGACAATTGAGACGGTGCTCGTTACCGAAGGTGTCTTGAAAGCCGCGACGGCTCAGCACTTCATGCCGGATCGATATGTCGTCGCCAACGGCGGAGTTGCAACGTCGCATAAGGAGATTGTTAAGGTCGCACGGGGAAAGATTCTGGAAATTGCATTCGACACGGATTGCTTCACAAATCCACATGTAGCGAGAGCAATGGCATCACTACTTGCCCTGCGAATTCGGGAACAGCGGTTCTTGGCCTGCGGCAAACCTACAAAAATTCTCACGTGGGATAGACGTTTCAAAGGTATTGACGATGCCCTGATTGCGGGAGCCTCGCTTAAATATCTGGACGTGTCCGATTGGCTTGGATTGCTGACGCCCGAATGTTTCGACGAGGCTAGTCTTCAGCTCGCCGCGATCTTTCCATAAGAAACTAGCGGCTGACAGTTCGCGTCATGGGCGACCCAACAGTTTCTAAAGACTCACTTCCAGGCCTCATCGAACGAGTCGCCAAAATCGTAGAGAGTGGAACTCGAATTTCAAATAGAGAACTCATCGAACTGTGCAAGGAGTTTGGCATTTCTGTATCTTCTGGCGATTCGCACATCTTCCATGAGATCGCTGAGACTGCTCTGAACTCACTCATTCACAAGAAGTATGGAAGTGAGCTGCTGATAAGACCGGATCCGGCTGAGGCGGTTGCAACGGTCCTAAGACCTCTACAGGAGCGGCTACCAACCCAGACATGGCGGAGTGAAACGCAGATAACATTTCAACAGTTTTCGACGCCTGTCGCCATCGCATCCCTCGCAGCACATCTTCTCAGCATCCGGACCGGTGAGACCGTTCTGGAACCATCCTGCGGAACCGGTAGTCTTGCGGTTTGGGCCAAAGCGGCGGGAGCAAGTGTGATAGTCAATGAGATCGACCCGAGACGACGGGCTCTAGCTCAAACCCTTGGGCTTGAGCCTTATGCGTTTGACGGGGAGTTCATTGACGATCTGCTGCCGGAGCATTTGATTCCCGATGTTGTTATAGCGAACCCACCGTTCTCCTCAAGCGCAGGACGAGTACAAAGAAACAGCGTGGAATTTGGTTTCCGCCATATCGACTCTGCCTTGCGAAGACTTAAGGAGGGCGGACGGTTCGCAGTTATTCTTGGCGAGAACGGGTCGCCAAGGTCACGCTATGGCAGCCGCTTTTGGAGCAATCTACGTCCCGATATCGAATTGAAAGCCTCGATCGAACTGCCCGGTCGCGAGTTCTATTTCAATGGTACGAGCGTAAAGACGACGCTCATCATCGGAACGAAACCCGGTCCATCTAGGAATGGTTCATCCCCTAAGACCCAGAGCGTTCCTGCTATCGTGGCTCGATCAGTCGAGAACGCTTTCGAGCAACTACTGACTTTGAGAATCCGCTTCTAATCAAAAACAAATTCAATGTACGCTATCCAAGAACAGAGTTCGGAAGGGCTGACTGTGCCAATTGTAATTTCGGGCGAATCAACCTTGGCCGGGCCTACTCCAGCGAGCGAACCTGACGTTCAGGTCTATTCTCCACGATATGTTCTAGGTGGCTCCCCACACCCTGGCGTGATCGTCGAACCGCCCGGACTCGCCAACGTCGAACCGCCGGCAATTACGTATCGTCCACGCCTGCCGAAATATCTGTCCCAGACAGGAAAACTTTCTGCGATGCAGTTGGAGCGGATCATCTACGCCGGTCAGTCACACGAACAGCGTCTGGCCGATGGTGCACGAGCAGGCATAAGTATCGGCGACGGAACCGGAACGGGAAAGACGGCTACACTCGCGGGAATAATTCTTGATAACTGGTTTCAGGGGCGGAGACGGTCGGTATGGTTTTCGGTCAAGGCCGATCTGATCGAAGCGGTCTCAGACGAGTTCAAAAGACTCGGACTCACGCCTCCGATTAAGCTGATCAACGATTTTCCGACCGATCAAGAGATCGATATTGAAGACGGAATAGTTTTTTGCACATACCGGTCGCTAATAGCCAGATCGAAAAAGGGAAACAAAAGGATCGATCAGATAACACGCTGGCT
>JBBQGO010000077.1:0-9334 GCA_038323125.1 Pyrinomonadales bacterium | reverse complement strand
ACTTTTTTCTTTTTAATTTACTCGAACTTCCCGACCCTGCCGACAACGTGACCGTCGGAACCTACTTCCGGACCCGCGATCTGGCCAACAGTTACTTCATAGTCGCCGATCTGGTCCGTTGGGGGCGAGATGCCCCCCTGTATCACATAGTCGAGTGGTATATCTCCCATCATCGGTGCAACAACCATCGTCACCTGCGGTCTCTGTATCATTGCAACGCTAAAAATGCCAGTAAACACGCCGGCGAGCATCGAGAATGCTGCGGTTGCGATGCGCGAGGCCCTGGCCTTTGCCGCACGCCAGCCTACCGGGCAATTCTTTGTCAGCACTGTACCGTCGGCACGGCGAAAAAAGCGGACGCACAGGTGGCCCTCTGAGCTGATCAGCAGTGTTTCGGCCTCGTGCCGGGTCATATCGGACAGGTTATAAACGTTCAGCTTGCAATCGCCGCAAAATCGCTTTCGGGCGTCGCCGTACATTTCGTCCCAGTTGGCAGGGCATGGTGATGCAACGTGAATGTTGTCGAGCGGGTTTGTGAATTTTCTCATTGGGCCTCCGGTTTATTTAGACGCTCGTAAGCAACCTTTGTTCCCGAAGAACGGCGCAAACCCAGAATTCTTGCATTTAATTTATGACGTCGGTTGAAATTCGGACCAACTGCCCTTCCAATCCGAGTTTTCGAGGCCGGAAAACCGCTTTTTGTAATCGTAAAACGATACGCCCGAGTAAGCGTAGCCGTGATAGTAAAACTGTTTACCCTGGCCGATGGCGTATTCGATCTCTTTGAGCATTGTAAAGATGCCGAGACTCCTCGACAACGCATCCGGGTCAAATATCCCGTAGATACTCGAGATCGACACGTAACCGAGACCAAAAAAGCTAACGGCAGCCAGCTCGCCCTCGCTGCGGACGTTCACCTCGAGGCCGGTTACGGGTATGGCTGCCGGATCGTGCGACAAAAAATCAAAGACAGTTGCCGGGGCATCTCGTTTAAAGCGTCGCTTATGGCGTTCGAACAGTGCGTGGGTCTCATCCGAGATCTCTATAGGCCTGATCTCTGTCGTCAGATCGGCGTTTCTCCGCAGAACCCGACGCTGGTTTTTTGATAGTTTGAAATTTGCGAGGCGGATCCTGAGCGGGAGGACAAGCCTGATCTCATCCTCATAAACACCAAGGTTGTATCGGAAAAAGTGCGTCCCGAAATGCCGCCACGCATCGGCGAGCAAAGCGTCGAGTTGCTCGCCCGTCACGGCATCGGCGTAAAACTCTTCGTTTATAAATTGAAAACCGGGCTCGAGGATCATAAATAGATGTTCGCGCCCCTCAGTGCCCCGAGTACCAGTCATAACCTTCCTCAGCCCAAAAATCTCTCGGCCTCTCGCTCGTAAACTCGATCCGGCCTATGCGCTTTATTAGCTTGATACCGTATTTGGCCGGCGACGCCAGCCGGAGCGGTGCACCATGATCTGGTGTGAGCGGCGCGCCGTTCATCTCATACGCTAACAGCGTTTGCGGATGCAGGATGCTTGGCGTGTCCCAGCCGACGAAATACTGATTATTGGGTGTCGACATAGACACGTACGGCGGCATTTCCTGCATAGGACGCGGTGAATGTGCTGCCGCAAAGTCCGCGAACCGAACGCCGGCCCATTGCACGATGACGCTCCAGCCCTCAATGCACTTTAGTTCGGTGATCATCTCGGTCCGCGGCAGCCGCTTGAGATCGTCGAGCGTCAGCGTGAGATCGTCCGTGCGGCCCGCGAGCCCGCCGACCGCGAGAGTCCACGATGACGGATCGAACTCGCTCTCGAGCCCAAGCATACCGTTTACCCGCGGGGGCGATATCTGGGCTGGCGAAAATTCGGGGGCAAGACGCGACGGCCGATAGAACGCCTGGCTCACGCCCTCGTTAAACTCGAACGTGCGGCGGTACAGTGCGGCCTTTGTTTCGTCGCTCAACCAGCGCCAGCCAAATATTCCGGCAAGGGCGGCGGCCCCGGCGACAAGAAAGCCGCGGCGCGAACGTGCCGATATTCGCCGACGGGCCTCGTCCTCGCTAAGCGGCTCGCTCAGCCGCCGCTTTTCGTTTAACACCGACGCGGTATTGTCGGGATCGTCGGGCCACGAGTCGAGCGTATGGCCGGTGCGGGCCTCAAACTCGCGGACCTTTTCGCTCAGCACTTTTTTCTCTTCGCTCACGCTGTGCCCTCCTCTGATGGCTTGACCTCCGTGTCAGGTGTTTCGATAACATCATAACCCGTGATCATTGAACGGAAATTACCCCAACCCGCAAGCGCGACCTGCACAACGTGAACGACAAAAAACAAAACGAACAGCACCATCAGCCAGAAATGCTGCCAGCGGGCCCATTCGTAACCGCCGAGCAAAGAGGTTAGCCACGCAAGCTGCAGCGGTTTGTAGATCGCTAATCCGGATACGACTGAGGCGGCACCCATCAGGATCACACCGGTATATGAGATGCGCTGTGCGTCATTGTACTTGCCCTGAGGCGGGGGCTGTTTGACGATACGAACATCGTGCAAAGTAATGATCGGAGCGCGCTTGAACGAAGCGGGGATCGGCAGCAGGGCGCGCCACTCGCCGGATACGGCCGTGTAAACAACGTAGGCAGCACCATTAAGGGCAAACAGCCACATGAAAAAAAAGTGAAGCTGCAGCCCCTCGGCAAGGCGATAGGGAATTCCCAGAAAGTCGTAAAAACCCGCCGGGAAAAAATGGAACAGCTCGCGGCCAAACAACCAAAAACCGTAAACGGCGTTCGCCCAGTAGATCAGCAGGCCGCTCCAGATCATCATCGCGAGTAGCGGAAAGTTGATCCAGTGCATCCAACGTACGGCAAGCGTGTGCTTTTTTTCGAGCTGTCTGGCCATTATGGTTACGCGGCGGTCCTATTAGGGCGATTATAGAATATTTGCCGCCCGATGGTTTAATGTTAAGTAATGGGACAAGACGTGGAGCGGACTATGAATAGCAAGTTGGTGATATTGTGGTTGTCCGTTGCGATGTGGGCGATGTCAGCTGCCGGATGCCAACAACCGCGGTCACGCGAGGCCAGCGTGACCACCCCATCGCCGGCGCCGTCCGCACCTGCAGTCAAATCGATCGCTGACGAAGAATTTAACGGCGAAAAGCTGGTGAGGACCGACGACGAATGGCGCGCAATGCTAACCGCCGAACAATATTATGTGCTGCGCGAGGACGGCACCGAGCGGGCCTATACCGGCGAGTACAACGATAATCACGAAACGGGAACTTACCACTGCGGGGCGTGCGGACTAAAACTCTTCAGTTCAGCCACCAAGTTTGAATCGGACACCGGCTGGCCGAGCTTTTACGAACCCGTCAACAGCAAAAACGTAACGGAAAAGACGGATACGGCATTTGGCGTAACGCGAACCGAGATAGAGTGCAGCCGATGCGGCTCGCACCTCGGCCATGTCTTTGACGACGGCCCAAAACCGACCGGTCTGCGATACTGCATCAACTCGCTAGCATTAAAGTTTAAAAGTGAAAAAGGGAGTGAAAGGTGAAAAGGTAAAAAGGTGGAAAAGTGGAAAAGTGGAAAAGTGAAAATGTGAAAATGTGAAAAAGGTTAAATCGGGACTACATCCGATCCTAACTTTTTCACCTTTTCACTTTTACACCTTTCCACATTTGAACTACCAGTTAACCTTTCCTTCCTGAGTCGTATCGATCTGGGTGATCTCGACGCCCTCGTTGTAGAAAAAGATCTTCATGTTATCGAAGAGGAATTGGTGCGAGTCGGGGTTTGAAACGTCGAGGCCAAAGTGGTTGATCAACTGTTTTTGCTTCTCCTGCCACTCGCCCCAGCAGCCCTTACACATCTCAGCACCGATCTGCTGGCCCAGTTCTGTCGGGATAGGAGCATAACCGATAGGTTCGTTCTTTTGCCCGCACCGGGCACATTTAAACTTGTCGCCAAATAAAGCCATGTTGTGATTTTATCATAGGAGGATTACCACAGCGGGAATTTACCACAGAGAACACAGAGAGCACGGAGCCAAGCGACGCGGAGGAGAAATCGGTGCTGCCTCGATACTGTCCGATCTCACCGATCTCCTCTCTGTGTTCTCTGTGTTCTCTGTGTTCTCCGTGGTGAATCCTCTTACTTGAGCCTTTCGGATCCTCTGTGGTGAACTTCTTACGACTTCTCAGCGTCGCGGATGGCGGCCAGGACGTCATCGTCCTTGGGCCGGAAAAGGCTCACAGCCTCGGATTTGTGATATGCCACCTTGCCCTCGCCGTCGATCACAACCACACCGCGGGCGGAACGCCCCGGCAGCCAGGACTTCATATCGTACAGTGTCGAGACGCTTCGATCAGCATCGGAAAGTAGTCTGAGCGGCAGTTGATTCTTTTCCGCGAAGCCTTTGTGCGATTCGACGGAGTCAGTAGAGATCGCTACCACCTCGGCCCCCGTCGCCTGATACTCAGACCAGTGATCGCGAACCGAACAAAGCTGCGCCGTACAGACCGGCGTATTGTCGCCCGGGTAAAAGAGCAGTACGACAATCTTGCCGCGATGATCGCTCAGTGTCCAATCATTTCCGTCGCCGCTGCGCAGTGTGAAATTCGGCGCTTCGTCTCGCTGTTTCATAATTATTCGTGCAAATCTAAGGCGATTGCCTCTTTGCTTTGACGTTTCTGATACCAGCCTAGCAGGATAACTGCATCCGTAATTCCGCCAACAATCAGAAGAAACTTACCAATCCGTTCCCACCGCTGCCCATAGACATACATGCCCCAGTCGTAGCCCATCCTTTTGAATTCTGGGTAGAGATTATGAGCGCTGTCATACTCGTACCCAATGGCATAAATAGCCACCACAAGAATGAGGAACACCAAGTTCGCGATAACGAAAAGTGAGACCCTATACACCATCGTTGCAGCCAAATATACGAAGTGTCGTATTACCCCAAAACGGCTGGCTGAATTGTAGAGCCCACTCTTCACTTTCTCATCGACGATCTGCTCCAGTTCCTTAGTAAGTGAAACATTCATAAGCTTGAGATTATCAATTGTGGATATGAATAACATTCTTTGTTATTGAGCACGGCGACCTTGATCGATCAATGTCCAATCTTTCCCATCAGGCATAATTCGGTCGAGCGTTCACCAATGTTCATTTTACCTCCCTCTGCGAGCCTTGCGGCCTCTGCGTTAAGAAACAGAAATTAAACGCAGAGATCGCTGAGGACACTGAGGAGACACCAAGACATCAATGTGGCTGAAAGTCCCGAATATCTTTAAATGGCTTTTCATGATCTTCGAAATCGGGCCGATAATAATAAGACGCCGATTCGTATTCCTGCATAAAGCCTTCTTCCATTCCGAGGTCGCCGAGCAAGCTCACCGCCTCGAACCACTCGCCCTCTGAGATGCGGCGAGAAAGGAGGATGTAACGCTCGTCTGTGGCGGCTTTGTTTGTTGCGTAGTATTGGGCCATCAGAGAGATAGCCGTTTTGGGTGAGAGTTCGTCGTGTATCCACCGCAGGTTTTCCGCTATGCCTGCCATGTCGTTTGGCAGGACGAGCAAGCGGATCATCAGGCCCCGCTGCAGCAGGCCGTCGCCGTCAAAAATAAGCGTGTCGCCCATCTGCCGGTGCATTTCCTTGATGGCGGCACGGGCGTGTCTGGTGTAGTCGCGGATCTTAGAGTATTGAAAACCGGCATCCGAGTCAGCGTATTTGAGATCCGGCAGATAGACGTCGACGATGCCGTCGAGCAGGCGAAGGACCTCGACTGAGTCGTATGCGTTCGTGTTATAAACGATGGGTAGCCGCAAACCCATCTCGGCAGCGATAAGGATGGCCCGTGCCATCTGCGGTGCAAAATGTGTTGGCGAGACAAAGCCGATATTGTGACAGCCGCGGTCCTGCAGCTCGAGCATCATCTCGGCGAGCCGTTCGTGTGTCACCTCATTCTTCTTCTGCTCCCGCCAGGTTTGCGAGATCTGATAGTTTTGGCAGTAAACGCAGCGGAGATTACAGTTGCCGAAAAAGATATTGCCCGCACCGTGAGTGCCGGACAGGCAGGGCTCTTCACCAAAGTGAGCAGTGTAAGAAGAGACTATTGGCAGACGCCCCGAGTAACACGCCGCGATCTCATCGTTAAGCCGGTCGTTGCCGCAGTCCTTCGGACAGACAGTGCAAGACCTTAGCAGCGCCTCGAGGCGGTCTACTCGCTCGTGCAGCTCATTCGCCGCCAAGAGTGTTAGATACTTTGGGTTCATTCTTAATCTTTTTTTTGGCCGGCGACATTCCTTTGAATCTGCCTTTTGGATCGTATTTATTGATCACCTCGATCGGTGCGACCTTGCGGGCAAGTTCCCATGTAAAATCCATTTCGGCGTTTACAGTCGCCGTCGCCATTCGGGTTTCACGGAGCATCAGCAGGCTGCCGTAAAACAAGAACATTATGCCGACAATGCCGACAGGTATCGGCAGCCACCGGTAGATATTAAATAGGCCGACGAGTGCGATCGTCACGCTGGTTAGCACAAATAATCCAAGGCCGTAGTAAAAAGCTCCCATTGCACGCTGCAGTATGCGTGAACGGCTGGTTACTTTGTCCAGCAGGTCCACGATCACCTCGACGCGCCGGTCATATAACGGGATGTCCTCGTGATGCTCAGCATAAATGATCTCGCCAAGACGGATCTCAAGAGCCCTTACGCGATCGACGACACGGCCCAAACGGGTTGACGTCGAGAGAACAAGCGACCCCGTAGCCGAGATAAGGAGCGCAGGTGTGATCATCGCGGTCAGGAACTCGATCGTTGAGTTCAATGCTGTCGGATCTACGCTTACGATGTCGGCTGCCATAGCTAGTTTCTTTCCTTTGCGTTCCTGCCGGCTATGCGTGAAACTGTCATTTAACCCAAATACGCAAATGCCCCAAAGAACCTGTCTTTCGCACTAATGTTATGACCACCCGTACCCAAACGCAAGGAACTATCAAGATCGTTAAGCATGAGAGCCAGGCACTACTCGGCAATCCGCTCGGCGATCCCAATATTCGCGATCTGATCGTCTACCTGCCGCCGGGCTATGACGCGACGGACGAGCGGTACCCGAGTGTCTATTGCCTGACCGGCTTTACAGGCCGCGGCCGCATGCTGCTTAACGACCACGCCTTTGCGCCAAACCTGCCCGAGCGGTTGGACAAACTTATTGCGGCCGGTACCATCAGGCCCGTGATCGTCGTCATGCCCGATTGTTTTACGCGCTATGGCGGGTCACAGTACATCAACTCGACCGCCACGGGGCGGTATGAAGATTATCTGACGAATGAACTAGTTCCGTTCGTCGATGATAATTTTAGAACGCTGGACGCAGCCGGGACGCGTGCCGTGATGGGCAAATCATCGGGCGGCTATGGAGCGTTGATCATGGGCTTGCGGCACGCTGACCAGTTTGGTTTGGTCTGCTCGACCGCGGGCGATGCTTACTTTGAATATTGCTACACGGGGGATTTTGTAAAAGCCTTTCGCCTGATCAAAGGTGATTCTGAGGCGTTTATGGTTAAGTTTCTGTCGAGCGAAAAGCAGGGACGGGACGATCACAATGCTCTTAACACGATCGGGATGAGTGCGTGCTATTCGCCAAATGGAACGGCGTTCGATCTACCGTTCGATCTGGAAACCGGTGAACTGCATCAGGATGTATGGGAGCGCTGGCTAGAACACGACCCTGTCCGCCTTGTGGAAAAACATGTGGAAAACCTTAAAAGCCTCAACCTATTGTATTTAGACGCCGGGACAAGTGACGAGTTTGGCCTTGATGTAGGGGCTCGGATACTGTCACGCAAACTTCGCGATCATGGTATTTCGCATCTGCACGAGGAATTTGACGACGGCCACATGGGTATCTCGTACAGGTACGACCGCTCGTTAGAGCTGATCTCAAATGCGATGTGAACAACTTTACGGCCAGAGCGGTATCCTGCCCCATCGGCCGTTTCGGGCTGCGGCTAACCAAAGCGATCCGTAGATAATAGCCAATGCCCCAAGAAGAGCAAGGGACCATGGATCGGTTGTCATTGCCCGATAAACCCCATAAAAGCCGGCTGCGATCCATACCGAGCCCATTGCGGCTGCTAAGATCCGGTTTTTTTGGCCCAATGTGTTCGCAATCGCATTCGGTTCGCTATCGTTCATCGCCCGAAACCCTCCTTACCTCATCACCCATTCGCCCAGTGACCATGTACCACATCATTTTGAAATCGCTTATAAAGGACCAAAGCGGAAAACGAAAGCTGGCGGGTTTGTTCTTTTCTACGACGAAATGAGCGAACCACGCGAAGGCGTAGCCGACCAGGAAGAAAGCGGGAAAGAAATACCATTGACCGCGGGCGACAAAGAAGATAAGCAGAGCGATACCGAGTGACGTGCCGGCAAAATGCAGCAGACGCGTGGCAGGCCGGCTATGTTCCGAAACATAAAAGTCCCAGAACTCACGGTAGTTTTTTGGATCGGTGGTCATTCGCCCTTTCGAGCGAATGTTAATACTTTATGCCGCCTGTTTCAATTGCACGGGCTGTTTCACTGGGTCAAAGACTTTTACGTCCGTCGCGAGGCCTACTCGTTCAAGCATCCGGATAGCAATCCAGTTCATGTCGAACTGGTACCATTTAAGGCCATGCCGAGCGGAGGTGGGGGACATATGGTGGTTGTTGTGCCACCCCTCGCCAAACGTGAGCAGGGCAACAAACCAGTTGTTCGTCGAAAGGTCACCTGTGTCGTGCGGACGTGAACCGTAGATATGTGAGAGCGAATTGACGAACCATGTCGTGTGCCAACCGACAACAACGCGTGCAAAAACACCCCAGACGACCATCGTCCATCCGCCGATCGCAAACAGAATGCCGGCCGAGACTATTATTGGCACGTAGTAAAAACGTGAGATCAGGGTGTGGACAGGGTCCTTTATCAGGTCCGGTACGAACTTTTTGAGCGTCGCGCCATCATGGTCCTGTGCCGTGCCCCACACGATCCAACCGATCTGTGCCCACCAAAACCCGGGCTTGATAGAGTGCGGATCCTTGTCGGTATCAGTAAAAGCATGATGCATACGGTGCGTCGCCACCCATTTGTCGGGCGAGTCCTGTATCGACATCGTCGCGAGCGTCGACAGAGTATATTCAAGCCACTTTGGCGCCTTAAAGCCGCGATGGGTCAGCAGACGGTGCCAGCCAAGGCCGACGCCCAGGCTGCCGACAATCCAATTACCGATTATCAGTGCCGCCACATTCTGCCAGCTAAGGGTGAAAAATGCGGGTATCGCCAATAGAT
>JBBQGO010000076.1:0-9353 GCA_038323125.1 Pyrinomonadales bacterium | reverse complement strand
AAGAATTTTTCGGCCATATTTATTTACCGTACTTACTTAGTCGCGGAGCTTTTTATTCCGTTTCAGTCTGTTCCAAAGTTCTCCATTATCGTCACAACAGTCATATGATTCTAGAGAGGTTGAAGCACCCCCTGAAAACGTCACATCTTTAATATTCACCGTCGATTTTTGGACAGGCGGACAGGCACCTTCTGGAGCCAACCAAAGTTCTATTCCATGAGCATCGCGGTATCCTCCGTGCAAAACTACAAGGCGCTCACGCGGAAATTTATTCCATGCGGTTTTTAGCTCAATACCTCTAAAATGTGCTTCGATCTCACCATATCTGCAGGTTTTTCCACAATATAAAAAAACATATCCGAGCGAACCTGGGTTATTTAATAGTTGATGGAAGAAGTTATCAAACCGCGCACTTCTTTCTTCTCCCGTCGCCCGGCCAAACGTATCGATAAGTACAGCGGCAGGCAGGGCCGCGACTGTCTTCGTGGTCTTTATCTCTTGAGCGGTTATATTGATCGACAATAGCATGGCAGCTGCCGTCAAACACGCCTTCATACTTGAGTGCCGGAGATACATATTACAAATAACAAACCTCTTTGACAGCGGCAACGATCTTCTCGACGCTTGGCAGAGCTAGTTCCTCAAGATTCTTTGCGTACGGCATGGGTGCCTCAGCGGTCGAGAGGCGCTTGACCGGAGCGTCAAGATAATCAAACGCCTGATCCATGATCAAATGACTGATCTCGGCACCAACACTCGCAAAGGCATGCGATTCCTCGGCGATCACCAGCCTGTTTGTTTTCTTTACCGAGTTCACAATGGTTTCAGTGTCAAGAGGTTTAATCGTACGCGGATCGATAACCTCGACCGAAACGTCAAACTCGGCTTGGATCTGTTCCGCCGCCTTAAGTGCAAGCGGCACGGTCATAGACCTGGCGACTATCGTACAATCCGTTCCCTCGCGTTTAACGTCAGCAACGCCCAGGGGGATCGTGAAGTCATCGACTTCAGGCACCTCGTCCTTTAGGCCGTACATCCGCTCCTGTTCCAGAAAGATTATTGGGTTGTCATCGCGAATGGCCGATTTGAGTAATCCCTTTGCATCCGCTGCCGTGGACGGCATGACCACCTTAAGGCCGGGGAAGTTGGCATAAAAGGCCTCGAAGGCTTGCGAATGCTGTGATGAGACTTGGTATGCGGAGCCGTTTGGTCCGCGAAAAACGATCGGCACCTTAAACTGCCCGCCGGACATATAGAGCATCTTCGCGGCATGATTAATTATTTGATCTGCGGCGAGAACCGAGAAGTTCCAGGTCATGAATTCAATTACGGGACGAAGGCCCGCCATCGCAGCCCCAACGCCAACAGCCGCAAAACCTAGTTCTGTGATCGGCGTATCAACGACGCGTTTGTCGCCAAACTCCTTCCAAAGTCCGCGGGTCACCTTATAAGCGCCATCGTACTCGGCGACCTCTTCGCCCATCACAAAGACGTTTTCATCCCTTATTAGTTCTTCGCGCAACGCTTGGTTCAGTGCGTCGCGGATCGTTAAAAGTGCCATTGTTTCTGTGTATACTCTGCGCGCTCTTACTATTCAATCCCCAATTCTTTTCTTACCTCTTCAATCGTGTACGATGGTTTGTTTGCATTTTCTTCCCGAGCCAAACGCAAAGCGTGCAGGTCTTGCGTGTCCTCGATCCATTCTTGAAGTGCAACAAACTCTTGATAAGGCAAAACCGCGAATTGTTTCTTACCGTCCGCCGTCAAAAATTCAGGATGTAGCTCGATGGTCGTCATTGCGTTAATATACCTCACGCCGGTTGCGAATTCGTTGGATGACAATCGTTTCATCGTCGATGTCGAATAGAACCCTGTAGTCGCCAATGCGAAGCCGGTATTGCGGAGAATGATCGGTCAGCTTCTTAAAGTCCCCTTTTAGATCTTCAGCCATAATCTCGATGCGATCAACGATCCGTTTGCTTAATTGTTTATCTAGCCGACGTAAATCTTTGAGGGCTCGACTCTGGAATCGCAAACCATATTTCATAATCACGCGATCTCAGGCATAAACATCGGTAAACAATTCACTCTCATCCGGAAGAGGGCTCTCGTCGGCAAATGTGACTGCGCGGTGCACGGCTTCCATGGCCCTTTCCTCGATCTTCTCAAACTCTTTGTCGCTCAAAACGTCGGCTTCGTTTAGGCTGGATTTGAACAGGACGATCGGGTCGCGTTCCTGGTACTTCACGATCTCGTCGCGGGTCCGGTAATTGCCCGGGTCCGACATCGAGTGTCCCATAAACCGATATGCTCGGATCTCAAGCAGCGTCGGCAGACTTTCCTTCCTCGCACGGTCGATCGCCCGCTGGGTGGCTTCGCGTACGGCCATAACGTCCATTCCGTCGACGTATTCATTTGCCATTTCATAGGCGTCGGCCTTCTTGGCAATGTTCCGTGTGCTCATCCCGCGGGCCTGCGAGGTACCCATTCCGTACTGGTTGTTCTCGCAAATGTAGATGCAGGGAAGTTTCCACAATTGGGCCATGTTGAGTGACTCGTGAAACATGCCCTGATTGACCGCCGCTTCGCCAAAAAAGCATAGGACAACCTGGCCTGATCCTTTGTATTTCGCGGCATAGGCCATGCCGGTCCCTACGCCGATCTGGCCGCCGACAATGCCATGTCCCCCATAGAATTCAAGTTCCTTGGAAAACATATGCATGGAACCGCCTTTACCGCCGACGCATCCGCCGGCCTTGCCATACAGTTCGGCCATCACGCTTTCAGGGGTCATACCCTTGACCATCGCTTGGACGTGGTCCCTATATGCAGTTATCACCATGTCGCTCGGTTCCAGAGCCATCAAAGATCCCACGGCGATCGCTTCCTGGCCGATATACAGATGGCAAAATCCGCCGATCTTTCCCATCCTGTATACCTCGGCGCACTTCTCTTCGAAACGGCGCCCGAGTACCATTTGGTACATCATTTCGTGCAGAAACTTTTTGTCGGTCTTTTTGATCGCAGCCAACTGGGAGCGCCGACGTTTCTTAAATTCAGCCGTAGCCTGCTCGACATCGACGAAATCGGTAAATACCTGTTCCTTTTTCACGCTTGTGTCGCTGCCGTTTGTGGAAGGTTTTGCCGTCTTGTCGCTCGACTTCTGGCGTGTAACTGCTTTTGGCAAGATCTGTTCCTCCGTTTATCCGAAAACGCGAATCTATTACAATATCGAAAGTCAATATTATAAGCGAGCGGTTTGAGTTGTGCAAAAAATAGCCGATATCAATACGATCTAAATATTGAAAATGATATAGTTCGAGTTTGGCGTCGAGTGCAATATGTATCGATCCCCTTTCAGAATTACCATCCTCCTGATCTTGTTCTCGCTGACGGCTTTTGCGCAGAGCCCGGCAAAATGGAGCCTTGCAGCCGATGGCAGCGGCAGCTCCATAAAGTCCGGATCAGAGGTCACCGCAACCCTTACAACGGAGATCGAGTCTGGCTGGCAGCTCTACGCCCTCGAGCAGCCGGAAGGCGGCCCCATCGCAACCACTATCAAGATCACAGAGGCGAGCCTATTCACCATCTCGGGTAAGATCCGGTCTCCTAAACCTCTTTCAAAACTGGATTCGCTGTTTGCCGGGATGGATGGTAAACCGCTGGACACGAAATATTACCTGGACGGTGTTTCATTTGCGGTTCCCGTAAAGGCTAATGAGGACACGAGTCGCGATCGGTTGTCGCTCGATGTTCGTTTTCAGCTTTGTAACGACACGGTTTGTCTGCCGCCTAAGACGGTTCGGGTTTCATTTGCGGGATTTGAGGACGTTAAACGAGGCTCTCCGGCACAGGCGTCAATAACCGACGCGGCCGATCTGAATGGCGATCTGCCTTCCGCGGGAACAGCCTATAATAACGAACCTCTCAGCGACGATCTGTGGGCATTCATTCTTCTGGCGATAGGGGCCGGCCTCCTCTCGCTACTCACGCCGTGCGTGTTCCCGATGATCCCGATCACGGTTTCTTACTTTACGAACCACGCGGGCGGCAGCCGGAGAAAGTCTATAAAGCTCGCGGTCGTCTATTCGCTGGGAATAATTTTCACATTCACGATACTTGGTATGCTGCTCGCTGTCTTTGTTGGGGCCGCCGGCATCCAGGTCTTCTCAGCAAACCCGTGGGTAAATATCGCTATCACCGGTATTTTCCTTTTCTTTGCCTTCAATCTTTTCGGTGCTTACGAGATCACGGTTCCATCGGGCATTTTAACCCGGCTGGACAACCTTACCCGTAGTAAAGAAGGGGACGGCAGCGGAATCGTCGGGGCCCTGCTCATGGGCTTGACCTTTACGGTTACGTCATTTACATGTACGTCGCCGTTCGTGGGGTCGATAATGGTTTCGTCGGCGCAGGGCGATTGGCAACTGCCTCTGATCGGGATGCTGGCGTTCTCCACTGTCTTTGCATTGCCGTTCTTTGTGCTTGCGTTAGCGCCGCAGTTGATCGCCCAGCTTCCGCGAGCCGGCGGGTGGATGAACTCGATCAAGGTATCCATGGGTTTCCTCGAGATCGCGGCGGCGATGAAGTTTCTTTCTAATGTGGACTTGGTTTGGAACTGGGGCATCTTTACACGCACGGTCGTGCTCTCGGTTTGGATAGCGATCGGGCTGATCCTGACGATCTATCTGCTCGGCAAGTTTCAACTGTTTCACGATTCAAAGCCGGAAAGGATCGGGGCGGTTCGGCTCACCTCCGCGATCGTTTCGCTGGCGATCAGCTTTTATCTGCTGACGGGCCTTTTCGGTGCCAAGCTTGGCACACTCGAATCTTTCTTGCCGCCTGAGCCCGCCGGGTCGTCATTCGGTTTTCTCGGACGGGCTAATGCAGAGCCTGTCTGGATCGAGAACGACTATCCTGCAGCACTGGCCCAGGCACGAACGGAAAACAAACGTGTCTTTATAGATTTTACTGGCTATACCTGCACCAATTGCCGCTGGATGGAGGCTAACATATTCATCTTGCCGGCGGTCGAACAGGAATTGAACAAGTTTGTTCGTGTGAAATTGTACACCGATCGCGAAGGCGAACTCTATGAAAGGCATCAGCAAATGGAACAGGAAATGTTCGGTACTGTTGCCCTGCCGTTTTATGCCGTTGTTGATGCGAATGGCAAGATAATCTCAAGCTTTCCGGGCCTGACGCGCAACGCAGCAGAATACATTGACTTTTTGCAGAAAGCGCAAGAAAATTAGCCTCAAAACAATACTCCATGGCAATAAAGGTCGAAAAGATCATCGCAGGGTTACGTTCGGTCCACGACGATGAGTTTACCTGCGATAACGTCTATCAATTCCTGGCGGACAATCCGGTTGACGTTGATTCGATCGTTCCGTTTTTTTTCTGGAGCCCCGCCTTCTACACCCGTAATCTGATATTTCGGGACGATCGTTTTGAGATGATCGCGATCTGTTGGGAAAAGGGCCAGGTCTCGCGCATTCATAATCACTCGGACCAAAAGTGCTGGATGACCGTGCCGGTCGGACGGCTGCGGGGACAGAACTTTGCGGTACGCGAGATCAACGAGTCAACTGGCTTCTGCAGGCTTGCTGAAACAGATGCATTTGAATTGTCGGACTGCCTCGCAGCCAAAGTCGAACTGGAACAGCCCGTACACCAGATCCTGAACCTTACCAAATACGATCAGCGGGCGGTCAGCCTGCACATCTACTCCAGGCCCTACGACCGGTGCCTGTCGTACTGCCGCGACACAGACACATTTCGCGAAGTATCGCTTTCGTACACCAGCATCGACGGCAAACTCTGCGACAACATAGTTCTCTAAAATGAACCTGTCCCGAACGCATCAAGCCGGAGCGATGGCGGTGCTCATCGCTGCATACACTGCGTTCAGGTTCTGGGGCTTGACCGCTTCCTGCCTTTGGTTTGACGAGATCTTTAGCATCCATGCCGCCGAACATACCTGGGACACATTGTTTTCGTTTGTCGCTCTCGACCTGATCCATCCACCTCTGTTCTACGTTCTTCTAAAGCTTTGGATCGGGATCGGCGGCGAGAGTTTGCTGTGGCTGCGTTCATTTCCTGTTGTCTTTGCCGTGCTGGCCCTCATCCCGTTCATCGCCCTCTGCAGGGAACACAAGCTGAAATTTGGCACCCAGCTACTTGCCGTTCTCTTTTTCGCCGTGAACGGGTCGCTTATCAAATACTCCCAGGAAGTTCGGATGTACAGTCTCCTGCTCTGCCTCTCGCTTTTTTCAATATGGCTTTTCGTACGCTATTTCGATAGAGCGACCGGCCTTGTCGCGCTTGTTATTGTGAATGTCCTTCTGGTATATACGCACTATTTCGGATGGTTTGTTGTCGGTTCGGAGGCCGTTGCGATCTTGATACTGCATCGGTCAAGATGGCGCCCGATCGCAGTTATGGTGGCGATAACCCTTGCGGCGTTCATCCCCTGGATGGTCGCAGTGATACAAGCTGCAAGGACGGGCCCGGGCCTCGCGCAGAACATAGGCTGGATGCAGCGGCCGGGTATTGGTGACATCGCACAGCTCAAATTTGCTCTAGTTGAGCCTTTTTATCACGTCACGAGTAGTATTGATCCGCTCTCCGTTTATCGAGTGAGCATACCGTTGATGATCATCCACATGACCGTGATCATTTTGTACATAACCGGGTGGCGGCGGAGTCATGACGCAGAGAGACTGGCGGTCTATCTGTTTTCGTTGGCCGCGGTTCTGCCCGTTGTCGTAGTATTTGCGGCCAGCTGGGCTCTGCCGCATTCCATATGGGGGACTCGGCATCTGATCGTGGTTTTCGCGCCCGTCGCGATACTAATGGCCATCGCAGTGACCGGACTTTCAACGCTGATACTTCGGACGGCGGCGATATCTATGCTCGTGCTGTTTTTGGGATACGGCCTCGTGCTCCAAAGTTTACGCGAAAAGCCCGAATACATTTGGTGCGCCTGGGAGCAGCTTGTCGACAACCTCGATCGCACCCAGCCGGCAAAAATATATGCGTACGAAGACCTAACGGCCTATCATCTGTGGTTTGCGACGAGGCGTTCTCCGCTGATTCAGGTTTTTAGGGACGAGACGTTGGCAGACATTCCAGAAGACGCGGCCTACTTCCTTCCGCGCGGTTTCGACGGAGTGGGACGAATAAAGAAAAGTGACGAATACGATAGCGAGTTTTGGGCTGCGTTTCGCACAAATGCGGGTGATGAAAACGCATCGCCGCTGCAACAATTACGCCAATCGGGCTATCAACCTGATGCTCAGCTTGTCGTTCGTCTTCAAGGCATCGATGCAGTTCTCGTCTTTGTGAAGAAAGACTAGGCGTTTCGTGCGTTAATGACGCTGGCTTCTCGAAGTGCTCGTTTGATCAGGGCCCGGCGGATCGGGTATATTCGAATCTTCATCTACATCAAAGCAGTTTATTTCCGCTTCCACCGCATCCCGTCTTTTGTGTCTTCGATAACGATGCCTTTTGCGGCCAGTTTGTCGCGGATCTCGTCGGAGCGGGCAAAGTCACGATTTTGGCGTGCTTCCTTACGTTCGGATATCAACGACTCAATGTCGTCGTCGAGCAGTTCGTCGGACTCCGTTCCAAATATGCCCAGGACCCTAACGAACGTTTCGATCGCCGACAAAACGGCGGCCTTGTCTTCTGAGCGAAGCTCGTCCCCGGCGATCATCGTATTGATCTCACGAACCAAATTATGGATCGGGGCGAGTGCGGCGGCCGTATTGAGGTCGTCGTCCATCGCCGCTTCAAACTCAGTAAGCGACCTCGAAGCGGCGGCAGCGGCAGCGGCGTTCGATCCGTCTCGCGTGTTGGCATTAGCGACCGTTGAGCGAAAGTTCCTGAGGCGCTCGACTGTGCTTTCCGCACCCTGCAATCCCTCGAATGTGAAGTTGAGCTGCGTGCGATAGGGAACCGACAGCAGTAAATAGCGTATGGCCAAGGCCGAGTATCCCTGCTCGCGGAGATCGCGAAAGGTAAAGAAATTTCCCTTTGACTTCGACATCGTGACGTCGTCGATCTTTAGGAACTCGCTATGTACCCAGTATTTGGAAAACAGTTTCTCGGTCGAGCCTTCGCTTTGTGCGATCTCGTTTTCGTGATGCGGAAATTGAAGATCCATGCCGCCGGCATGCAGGTCAAATGTCTCGCCGAGGTACTTCATTGCCATCGCCGAGCACTCGATGTGCCAACCGGGCCGTCCACGGCCAAAGGGTGCGTCCCATCCGGGCTGTTCCTCATCGCCGACAAGTTTCCAGAGAGCGAAATCGCGCGCATCTTCTTTATCGTACTTGTCCGTATCGATGCGCTCGCTGCCGCCGGCGATGTTGCCCGAAAAACTGATCTTCGACAGCTTGCCGTAATCTGGAAACGCAGTGATGCGATAGTAGATCGATCCGTCGGATTCGTACGCGTGGCCGTTGTCGAGCAGCTTCGCAATGATGTCGATCATCTCGGCGATGTGATGAGTAGCTCGAGGCGTGACCTCTGGCCTCTCATTGCCGAGTGCGTCAAAATCCTCCCAGAAGTACTGGATGAACGGCTCAGTGAATTCATCGATAGTAATATTCTGTGCGGCGGCTTCGTTGATAATCCGGTCGTCAACATCCGTCAGATTAAAGACATGCGTCAGTTCATAACCTTTGAACTTAAGATATCGCCGCAGAACATCGCCAAAGACAAATGTCCGAAAGTTCCCGATATGGGCAAAATTCCAAACCGTCGGCCCGCAGATATACATCCGCACTTTGCCTTCTTCCAAAGGGTAAAATTCTTCCGTCTGACGCGATAATGTGTTGAAAAGCTTGAGCATACTGATAAATTGCAATTGTGCGTTTATTGGGGCACCTAGTCAATCGGTTCGAGATCGGGCCCGACATAGGCGGCCCTCGCCGCATCCGAAAATAGATAGTCGCGGCTGTAGTATCGAAGCGGATAGTCCTTATCGAATGTCGCGGTCAGTTCGTTCACGGCTGCGACAAGTGGTTTTCCATTTTTCGACTTATTGAAATTAGAAACGGTCTGCATCCAGAAAACCGTCAGGGTTTCGTGATATGGCATCTCTTTTGCGAGATCAACGCCAAACCCTTTTGTCAGCAGTTTGAACAGACCCGCACGCATCGCTGCCGTGGCGGCCTCCAGATCATTATGCCGCAGATAGTACAGCGCGACGATCAGATGTTCGGCGTGTTTCCACTCGTCGCGCGCTATAGTCGCCTTCTCGAATGACCGTACGAGGGACAATACGTCCTCGTCTCTATTGTATTTTTTTGTCATAAGTGCCTTTCAATGTAGTGAAGCTGAAT
>JBBQGO010000075.1:0-9390 GCA_038323125.1 Pyrinomonadales bacterium | reverse complement strand
ATCACTCAGGGAAAGAACCACGTTTTCCTTGTCACCGGCGGCACTGACGCACGCGTATTCAACTCCACGGACCGCGGCAAGACTTGGAACGTATATAACACTCCGATAACAATGGGTACGCCCGGAAGCGGCATATTTTCGATCGCCATGCGAGACGAGATGAACGGTGTGATAGTAGGCGGGAACTACGAAATGCCTGCCCTTATAATGGATAATCTCGCTTTTACCTCCGATGGCGGCAAAAGCTGGAAAGCGGCCACCGGTCTAACCGGCTATCGTTCGGGCGTAACATACATCGACCGAAAAACGATCATCGCGGTCGGCACCAACGGAACGGACATTTCGAGCAACGGCGGCAAGACGTGGAAAAAGCTCGGTTCTGAGGACCTGAACGCTGTTCAGGCTAAGGGCAAACGCGCTGTTTGGGCCGTCGGGCCAAAGGGTATGGTCGTCAAAATGAAATGAGTTATGCCTGGCACGACATCGTCGGGACCCTCGGTGTGGCCCTGATCATTGTCACTTACGTGCTGCTCCAGATCGAACGTATCCGAAGCGAACAACTGCTCTATTCGCTCCTCAACGCGGTGGGGGCGCTGCTGATACTCATTTCGCTTTATTACAGCTTTAATTTTCCAGCATTTGTTGTTGAATTCTTTTGGCTGCTGATCAGCCTCTTTGGTATCGGAAAGTATGTTGTGAAAAGGATGGCCCGGCAAGGATAACCGGTGAACGATTACATCATCCTCTTATTTGGCGTGATAGCAGCCGGAGTCGGCGGCGAGCTTTTTGTCCGCGGGGCTGTGGGGCTCGCCGAATGGGCACGGGTCCCGGCAGGCATAATCGGTGCGACGATCGCTGCCTTCGCAACATCCAGTCCCGAGTTGGCTGTTTCGATCAGCGCATCGCTCGCCGGTGAACCGCATATTGCACTCGGCGATGCGCTGGGCAGCAATGTCGCAAACATTGCCCTCGTCCTCGGTATCGCCTTATCGATGTCGGCGATCAGAGCCCCTCGCGATTCGATCCGCCGCGACTTCCCCGTAGCGATCCTCGCTCCGGTAATTACGGGGATACTGATCCTCGACGGTGAACTTTCTCGAATCGACGGAGCAATAATGCTCGGCGTGTTTTTTGCATGGCTCACCGTCGTCGTTTTTGAGGTCCGAAAGCAAAGAAGCGTCGCCGAAGAAGTATTGGGGGCGAAAAATAGACTGGCGGTCGTCTTAACCCTCGTCGGGGGCCTTGGCTTGCTGATCGCTGCGGGGCGTCTGATCGTATGGGGTGCCAAGGGCATCGCTCTATCTTTCGGGCTTGAGGAGTTTGTAATTGGAGCGACCGTCGTTGCCATCGGCACTTCAGTACCCGAACTCGCCACGGTCATCATATCCAGATATCACGGGCACGAAGAGATCGGACTCGGAACTATCCTCGGCAGCAATATATTCAACAATTTCTGGATCGTATCTATTGCCACCCTTATATCGCCAATGACGTCCCTTCCGCTTCGCGAAATAGCGGTCGGACTCGGATTCGGCCTCATTACAGTTGCCCTTACCTTCCCCATCGGCGAGGGTGTCATAGGCCGGCGACGGGGTGTCATGCTTCTCGTCCTCTATCTTGCTTATGTGGTTACTATTCTTCAGCGATAACTCATAAGTTTTGTTACATATGATTTTCGCAAAACTCGGTAAGTCTATTATCCTTAGATAAGTACGTTTGAGATCGATGGGCATTAGGACGATGCGTTGTCCTGAATTATGGTCCGTGCGGCACGCAGCAAAGTAGATTACCGCCGGGCGGCATTCCCCCGGCCGTTTTAACGATGGAAAAGAGAATAGAAAGCAGGCCGTTAACTCTGGCCTTTAAACGATTTTTTGATAACGAGCGGTCTAGCGCGATCGTTCTTATCGTATGCACCGTCGTTTCGCTTATTATTGCGAACACTTTCTTGGGCCCCTCATACTTGGGATTTTGGCAATCCTATGTAGGGGGGATGAGTGTCGAACATTGGATAAACGACGGGCTGATGGTGATCTTTTTCCTGTTCATAGGCCTCGAGCTCGAACGCGAGTTGTATGTCGGTGAACTCTCGAGTTTACGAAATGCACTGCTGCCGATCTTCGGGGCCGTTGGCGGCCTAGCCATTCCGGCGCTGATCCACTTCGGGTTTAACGCAGGAACCCCGACACAGGCCGGTATCGGTATTCCCATGGCGACGGACATCGCATTTGCGATCGGTGTTCTGGCCCTACTGGGAAACCGTGTTCCGGCATCGCTCAAGGTATTTCTTGTGGCCCTCGCGGTGATGGACGACCTGGGGGCGATCATCGTTATTGCTGTTTTCTATACTGCGGACCTCTCATTCGTCTATCTGCTCTCCTCTCTCGGTGTAGGCGGCATCCTGTTCATCCTCAATCGTTATCGCGTTCTGGCATTGTATCCGTACCTGATCGGCGGCGCGGTGATGTGGTACTTCATGCTCAGATCGGGCGTTCACGCTACCATCGCCGGCGTTTTGCTTGCATTTATTATTCCGTTTAGTTCGGGCAAAAAAGATGATGTCGGTTCGCCGTCCGCCGACCTCGAGCATTTTCTTCACAAACCGGTCGCATTTGTGATCTTGCCCATCTTTGCCCTCGCAAATACCGGTATCGTAATCGGCGGCGATTGGATCACTGACATTTCCTCTGCAAATAGTCTCGGCGTGATACTTGGCCTCGTCCTAGGCAAGCCATTTGGCATCACGCTAATTGCATTTATCGTAGTAACGCTCGGCATCTGCCGTCTGCCGCTCGACCTGAATTGGAAGCATATCTTCGGAGCAGGCATGTTGGGCGGCATCGGGTTTACGATGTCCATCTTTATCACAAATCTCGCTTTTCCTGGTGAAGGCGTCGTTATCAACGCCTCCAAAATGGCGATCCTGTTGGCCTCGTTTACGGCTGGAACAGGAGGCTTTATATTTCTAAGACTGCTCGGTGCACCAAAGTTAGACGATGTGGATCTAGACACGATGGACTATGAGGTCGATGCCGACAAGCCGCCCTTGCCGTCGGATACCAGCGTCTCATGAACCAAGGTTTTACTACGATTCCTTTCAAGACGGATAGCGGAATGTCATCGGTTAACGGCGTCGCTAAGTTCTCGAGCGCCGGGATCGTGCTTGAGTTCGAATCGAAGCTTTTCGGACTTATCTCAAACGGTGTGAAAGAGGCACGGCTGCCTATCGCAGAATTGCTGGATGTAAAATTCAGAAAGGGATTGTTCAAACGCGGAGCGAAGATCGAAATACGCTTGAAATCGTTTACCCAATTGTCTGAACTTCCCAACAAGGAGGGTAAGGTCATACTCAAGCTGGTACCCGACGATTTTGAATCCGCCCGCGAGGCCGTTCAGCGCCTGCAGAAGGATATGGCCGAGCTAAGCTCTGCCGCCCCGCAGCCTCACACGCCGCGGCGGTCTTTGTTTGACGAGAGTGACGATGAGTCTAATGACTTTAGATCGAACTAACCAACTTGCGCCTTTAGCAAATATTCACGGCCATAGCTTCCACACCGGCAGCAGAGCGATCTCGGGCGCTGCCAGCCACTACAGATGAGCAGTGGTAAACCTTACCTTATCGCGTTGCCGCCATCCGCGGGTCCTGTTTCGGCACGATCTGATATTCCTTTGGCGGTTCCGCTCCCAAAAGGTGCCTTACGAAATAATCCCAACGCTGCCTGATCATATATAAATTCGAGGCCCCATAGCCGTGACGGGCATTTGGGAAAATGATCAGGTCAAAATCCTTATTGGCCTTTATCAGCTCGTCGACAACTAAATAAGTGTTATATGGCGGTACGTTATCGTCCATTCCACCGTGCGCGAGCAACAGTTTGCCCTTTAGGTTTTTGGCGAACACCTGGTTTGCCTGTTCAGTGTAGTTTGATCTGCCATCCGCATTGGTGACCATCCGCCCGATGTAGCGTTCGCCCCAGTCGTCCTCATAGTTGCGGTTGTCATGATTGCCCGACTGTGAGACCCCCACCTTATAAAAGTCCGGATAACGGAACATTGCCGCCGCGGCCGCAAAACCGCCGCCCGAGTGGCCCCAGACACCGACACGCTCGAGGTCCATATACGCGTACTTTTGGGCAAGCTCTTTAATGCCGGCGATCTGATCTTCGAGCGTGTTGTCGGCCATATTTCCATAACAGGAATCGTGAAATGATTTTGAACGCTCAGGGTTGCACGTACCGTCGATAATAACAACGACAAATCCCAATTCTGCTAAGGCCTGGTGGTCGGCTCGTGAGGGTACGAATGACCGGGTTCCTACGGCGCCTCCGGTCGGGCCGGGATAGATATAATTGACAACCGGATACTTTCTTTTTGCGTCAAGGTTAGTCGGCGTAAACATCAATCCGTTGAGGTCCCATTTAGCGTTGCTCGATCTGACTGTGATCGGCATCGGCGCCTTCCACCCGGCGGCGATGAGTCTGGACACATCTCCCTTTTCGAGTGTTGCGATCAAACGGCCGGCCAGATCGCGAAGCACCGTCACCTGTGCTGTGTCGGGCTTTGAATAAGTGTCAACAAACGACCGTCCGTCCGGCGAGAGAGTTATGGCGTGATGGCCGTCCTCAGGCGTAAGAAGGGTCAGGTTTTTGCCATCCATGTCGATCCGATAAAAATGGCTAAAATACGGGTCACGCCCTTTCTCACGGCCGTTTGCCTCAAAGTACAGAACGCGGGCCTTTTCATCCATCTTGACGAGTCGTGTAACGACGAATTGTCCTTGGGTGATCTGGCTTTTTGGCCGGCCCGTGTTGAGGTCGTAGAGGTACAGATGGCCCCAATCGTCGCGTTCCGAATACCAGACTGCCTCATTTGTGGCGGGCAAGTATTTCCAATTGATCGCTCCCTGTCCCGACTCGTATTGAGTTGCTGAAGTTTCTTCAAAGACCTCCCGCACTTCGCCTGTTGCGGTGTCGGCGATCCGGAATTTCGCCCACTTATGGTCCCGCGGCGTCGAAACGAAGGCCAGCCTGGAACCGTCCTCGCTCCAGGCATTATCGTCGAAGCTGCCGTCGCAGATGATATCGTCGCATAGGGTCCCGCGTCGGTCGTCGGGCTCGATCTTTAACCGCACCACCCGGGCGGTGTCGACGTCGATCACCACACGATGGATCTTGATCACCTCCTTATCCTCAGGCAGCGGGTATTTCCACGCTTCGAGTTTAGGTGCCCCGACATTGGTGGTGACGAGGTACATATCGCTCACGTGTCGCTGGTCCTGCTGGAACGTTGCTATCTTTTTCGAATCCGGCGACCAGAGCAGTACAGGACGGCTGCTCTTTCGCCATCCCGCATTATCCGTCGCATAGCCAAAATCCTTGATGCCGTCAGTCGTCAACTGCGTCTCCTTTCCCGTCGCCACGTCGCGGACCCAAAGATTAAAGTCCTTAATATATGCTGAGCGCCGGCCGTCAGGCGATTTGATATCGACATCCGGGGCCTGCCCCGCGGCGGGTGATGGTGCAGCCATCACACCGATCTTTTCGAGGCTGTCGCCAACCGTTCGTGAACCATCGATGGGATTGACGAGTACATATTCGCTTCCGGTGGCGGTCAGCACGCGGTACCAAAATCGGCCATCGCGTAAAAAGGTTGGACGAACGCCGGCACGGTCGACAAGCGGCGAAGTATTAAACCCCAGCATCTTTACCGCTCGATCGTAATCGGCTGCGGTAAGAGTCGGTTGTTGTCCAGCGATGGTTAATGTAAGTAAAAGAAAAAGGGCTGGCAGCAATATATTGGTTCGTTTCATCTTTCTCTTAGGATCACTCCTCGTTGTCTCAGGTTTTTAGCTTATGACTTGTTATTTTATAGCAAGGCGTCGATTTATTATATTGCCCGTGTTTTGTTTGTTAGAATTTGACGTTATCTTGTATCAAAAAGGAGAGAGCTTTCTATGCCAAAATATGTGATCGAACGTGATATTCCGGGAGTCGGCGATTCGCCGGCGGATGCGCTGCAGACTGTCTCGCAAACATCGTGCAATGTTCTGACAGAACTCGGGCCGAGCATTCAATGGGTCCAGAGCTATGTGACCGCCGACAAGATATACTGCGTTTACATCGCTCCCAACGAAGACCTGATCCGCGAACACGCCAGCCGCGGCGGCTTTCCGGCCAATCGCATTTCTGAGGTCAAAACGATCATCGATCCGACAACGGCCGAAGGCTAGTGGACGTCGAACACAAAGATCTAGGCCGGACCATCGCCGTTTACGGCATCGCACCGGCGACGTTGCAGCGCGCGGTTTTTGTCGTGATCCTCTCATTTCTGTTTTTCCTGGTTATGATGTTCACGTACTACATCCGCCAGAGCCTGGTCTACTTCCTGCTTGCGTCCGCCTTCCTTGCCCTTTATCTGATCACGCTATTTTCGTGGGTGATGCTGCGTCGCAGTTTCGTAACGCTTTACGAGAACGGCGTCAGTTATAAGGGCCGCCGGGCGGCTTGGGATGATATCAAAACGATCGACGATGCCGGTTCGATCCACTTGTTGAAGGGGAAACCGCTGACACTGCCCGCCACGCTCAGTGGCCGCGAGCGACTGCTTGCCGCATTAAGGCACAAGGCGCAAGCAACCCGTCCCTGACACCATACCACCGGTCGACAGCCCGGCACCCGAACTAACCCCTGTTTAATTACTCTCGCTTTTCTTGTATCCTAAATGGTTGATAATACTTTTTGACGCAAAGGCGGAGAATCTATGAGCATTGAAGTCGTAATGCCCCAGATGGGCGAATCGATAACCGAGGGTACCGTTTCAAAATGGCTAAAACAGGTCGGCGAGCGGGTAGAAAAGGATGAGGCCGTGCTCGAGATCTCGACCGATAAGGTTGACGCCGAGGTGCCGAGCCCCGGCGCCGGCGTACTGCTCGAGGTAAGAACCCAGGAAGGCGAAACGGTCGAGGTCGGCACGGTAGTGGCCGTCATCGGTGAGGAAGGCGAGGCACCCGCCGCCGCAGATAATCAGCCCGAGGCAGCAGCACAGCCGGAACCCACCGAAACCACCGCTGCCGCCGAACCGAACAATGCAGAAGAAGAAGAGGAAGTTGTCCCGCCCGGACCCACGTCTGTGAAAGCACCGGCGGCTGAACCGGCCGAGCCCGCCGCGGCACCCCCTGCTGCTGCGTCTGAGGGCGCTGCCGAGGTCGTAATGCCCCAGATGGGTGAATCGATCACCGAGGGCACTGTCTCCAAGTGGCTGAAAGCGGTCGGTGACACGATCGAAAAGGACGAGGCACTGCTCGAGATCTCGACCGATAAGGTCGATGCCGAGGTACCGTCGCCCGCGGCCGGAAAACTGCTCGCGATCAACGTGCAGGAAGGTGAGACGGTCGAGGTCGGCTCGGTCCTTGCCCTCGTCGGAGCCGAGGGCGCGGCTGCGCCGCAAACTCCCAAGGCCGCTCCGTCACCAGAACCGGCCCCCTCCTCAGAAGATGCCAAGCCTGAAACTACCTCATTGCCGTCAGTTAAGGCAGTGGCCGCATCCGGATCAAATGGCAGCAAAAACGGCGGATCGTCGCTCGACGAGCTTCGCCGCACAAAATCGAGCCCGCTCGTACGCAATATCGCAAAAGAACACGGTATCGATATCGCTCGCATTCCGGGCAGCGGTATAAGCGGCCGCGTCACAAAGAGCGACATAATGTCATTCATCGAGACTGGTGCGGCATTGCGTCCGCAGGACCTGCTGGTCAAGGGTGCTCCGTCCAAACCCGCGTCCGGGGTAGCTCCGCCAAAGATCGACTTTTCCGCTCCGCAGTCTACTGTGTCAACCGAGGACCGGGTTGAAAAGATGTCAGTGATGCGTAAAAAGATCGCCGATCACATGACGCACTCCAAACAGACATCGGCACATGTCACAAGTGTTTACGAGATCGACATGACCAATGTCGCTAAGTTCAGGACGAATCATCAAGCGGAGTTTCAGGAACAGTTCGGCACCAAGCTCACCTTTATGCCGTTCATCTTTCAGGCGGTCACCGCCGCCATACGCGAGCACCGCATCGTCAACTCACAGGTAAACGGCGATGAGATCATCTACAAAGGCGATATCAACCTCGGGATGGCTGTCGCTCTGGATTGGGGCCTGATAGTGCCAGTGATCAAGAACGCGGATACCCTGTCCCTGTCACAACTAGCAACCGCGGCAAACGACCTGGCCGATCGCGCAAGGACCAAACGCCTCAAACCCGACGAGGTGCAGGGCGGCACCTTTACGATCACCAACCCCGGTGTTTTTGGCGGGCTTTACGGCACTCCGATCATCAACCAGCCGCAGGTCGCCATACTCTGTGTCGGCACGATCGAAAAACGGGCCAAGGTGCTGACGTCACCCGATGGCGACGATTACATCGCCATTCGCCAAATGGCCTATTTTGCACTCACATACGACCATCGCGTGGTCGACGGTGCAGACGCGGAACGTTTTCTCGCGTATCTGAAGGAATACCTGCAAACCGCAGAATTCGAGTTTTAACCGCTAACAGCCCCTGCGCATAATTATATTGGGTAAGACATTGCCCTTCGATATAATTGGTTCACATGGTCGGTGCACGGACGCGATACAATTTACCGACAACCCGCCCCCCTTGGCTCGCGTCCAAATGGAGTTAATTCCAGTATGGGTCAATCTTTTTTTCAAGGAGATCATTATGTATAAGAAAATTTCAGTCATTCTTTTGACATTGGCGATCGGCGCCGTCAGCGCGTTTGCACAGGACGGCCAGATGAGGTCCGCCATTAGCGGCCAGATATACAAGATCAATGGGATTGTCGTGGCTCAGGATGACGCCGACACCTTTGTCGTCCGCGACACTGTGGGTGTAGACACCCGGATCATTGTGGCTCCGAACGCAAGCATCAAGAATAAGAGTTTTTGGGGCGGCGACAGGTATCCGGTCACCGCTCTCGTCCGTGGACTGAATCTTGAGGTCGAAGGCGTCGGTGATGCCGGCGGTAACATTTCGGTCAATAAGGTTCGTTTTGAATAGGACAATATGGAAGTTGCCCGTTCGATCGACGCCCGCGTCGGCCCCGCTGAGGACCGCCTCTCGGCCGCTGAGCAAAATGCCCAACGCGTCTCGGGCCAGATCGATGAGCTGATGGCCATATCGAACGCCGCCAAAGGCGGAGCCAAGGCAGCTCAGGACACGGCCGATGCCGCAGTTGCCGGTGTAAACGCGACCAACAAGCGTATTACCGATCTTGACGATTTCGTCGTCCAATCGACAGCGACCGTTAACTTTCGCGTTGGAAGTGCTGTTTTGTCGCCGGATGCCAAGGCATCGCTCGACGAAGTAGCCGCCGCAGCGATGACAATGCGAGGATATGT
>JBBQGO010000074.1:0-9423 GCA_038323125.1 Pyrinomonadales bacterium | reverse complement strand
TCCGAATAGAGAAACCCGCGAAAGTCGGCATTAAAAGGCTGGATGCCGGCACGGACCGATACCGAATCGTAGTTATCATTCGTGTCGAAGAGCTTTACCTCGGCAAACGCCTCCTCGAGCGATACGTGATAGTCGGTACGTGTTGTGCCGCGGCGAACATCGACATTGACGATGCCGTTCTCACGAGCGTTAAGGTAATTCGGAATGCTGAAGGTAGGCGAGATCTTTACGGCCCAGTCGCGCGGCCTGAATGCCGTCTGGCCCTTAAAGAATTCAAAAGATACCTGGACGACCTGATTGAAAGAAAAGCTCTCGGGCCTACCGAAGAAATGGTTACTGTTCGGTGCAGCCGAGCTTACAGCGTTGCCTGACGGGGTACGCCGCTGTTCGACCGTCGTCGTGCTGACGCCCGAGAGGACCAAAAAGTAATCGTCACCGATGATCGGCCGATCGCCCTTTAAAACGTTCTGGTCATAAGGGTTATACCAGCGGCCCCGCTTGAAAGGAATATCACGTCCGCGGCTGCCCGTGTCGCCGTAACGGTCATACTCGGGAAATTCGAACCTCCACCGGTCGCGCACCTCGCGTCGGTCGGGCGGAGCAAGAACGGCGGCCGGGTCCGCAGCGACCGCTTCTAGTTTCGGGTCGACTACTACGATGTCGATCTTGCGGTCGCCGCCATCAACTATGACGTTCTCAAGCGTGGCGCATTTCTTCTTAGTTTCATCGCAGATAATATTGGCGAATACCCCGTAATCCGCCGCCTTACCGCGGTCAAATCGCGCTTCATAGGGAGCTGCGACTGTTATTCGATAAGCCCCCGAAGGCACGCGGATCGAGTAGCTTCCGTCGGTGCCCGAGGTTTGTGATCTGGTCTGAGCAGTTGTCTGGTTGGCGACGATCACCGTCACACCCGCGACGGCAGAGTCTTCGGCATTGAGGACCTTTCCGGCCACTCTGCCTCCCGAAGTTTGGGCCGACGAAACCGCCGATCCAAAAATTATCGAGACCGCAAACCAGAGAGTCAGTTTCGTAAAACTTGACAGCATAGAAGTGATCGCCTTTTTACTGAATTAAAAAAATTACTGTCAGGTTTGTAGCATAATTCGGCGCCAATGACAAATAGTTCTTTAAATACTTTTGCCGCAATAGCCATTTAAATACTTGACTATCGGACGAGTTTGTATGATATTCGTACGCACATGAAGACAACAATACTGGTAAAAAGATCATGGTTTTTTGCCGGCTTCATGATCCTGCTGTTTCTGGGTCTCGAGGCTCCGGCTCAAAACCGCCTCATGGTTGCCGATGTCGAAAGGGTCATCGCTCAGGCGGTGTCCAAAGCTGCGGCGTTAAATGTCAAGGTGACGGTGTCCGTGACGGATAAGGAAGGAAACCTCCTCGGCACTTTCGCGATGACCGACGCTCCGATGAACACGCTGGTGCGCGGCCAGGGCCGCGCCGGGCAGGGACTCGAAAATATTCCCGTACCGTCGTCATTTGGATCTCACTCCAAAGCAGGTACGGCCGGCATTTTTTCGACGGGCGGTAACGCGTTCACTACCCGCACAGCCGCTTTCATTATTCAGGAGCATTTTCCACCCGGGATCGATAACCGTCCCGGCGGCCCGCTCTACGGCGTACAGTTTTCGACGCTGCCCTGTTCTGATATTGCCATCGCAGGTCTACCGCTCGGGCTTTCGGGCGATTCTGGCGGATTTCCTCTTTACAAGAATGGTGTGGCTGTCGGCGGGGTCGGGGTCGAAGGTGACGGGCTATATACGGTTGACCTTGATCCGCGGGACAACGATTACTCATTCGAAGAGGAAATAGCCGTTTATGCCGCACGAGGGTTTGAGTCTCCGCCACTGATACGTGCCGACAACATACTTATCGAGGGAATTCGATTTCCGTTTGCTAACATAGCAAATCCTTCTGACGTTACGTTGATCCCCTTTGGAAGCCTACCGGGCGTCGTGACCGCAATGGTGCAAGAGGCACCGGGCAGCGACTTTATTCCCGGCACGCTCAACGGAGTCAACGGCCAGTATAGTATGCGGTTTCCGACGATAGCCGGTTCCACGCTAACGGCCGCCGAGGTCGAACAGATTCTTGGCAATGCCATAGCAACTGCGAATCGAACACGCGCCGGGATCCGCCAGCCTATTGGCAGCAATGCCCGCGTTACTGTATCGGTGGTTGATATCGATGGCAAGGTCCTCGGCATATTTCAGCAGCTTGACGCCCCGGTATTCGGCCTGGATGTCGCGGTTCAAAAGGCTCGAACATCAAACTTTTTCGCTCGGTCTGATGCCGGAGCAAAGTTAACCGCAGCCGGCTTTGGTTCTTATGTCTCAAGAGCAAACGCGGACAGCCTCGGATTGAATGGTTCGATCGCTTTCAGCGACCGGGCAGTCGGCTTTCTTCACCGCCCGCTGTTTCCTGACGGAATAGACGGCACTCAGGCGGGCCCGTTCAGCACTCCGCTGGCTGATTGGAGCCCTTTTAACGTCGGGCTGCAACTCGATCTGATAGCCGAAGCAGTTCTGATGCCTCCACCTATGTGCCGTACCGCCGCGAGGACTAAGCGCTCAATGCTGCCGCCATGCCCGTGTACAGTCATTCCTGAAATAAGGAACGGGATCCAGATATTTGCGGGCGGCGTGCCCATCTATCGAGGTTCGACTCTGATCGGTGCTGTTGGCGTCAGCGGCGACGGTATCGAACAGGACGACCTGATCGCGGCCGGTGGAGCGAACATTTTCGCCCCGCCCGATCAGATCCGTTCGGACAAGTTTTTTGTACGGGGTGTTCGTCTCCCGTTTCTGAAGTTTCCGCCGCGGCCGTTTATAGACTAGTCCGATAGCACAATGTTGACCCTACGCGTACCAACTCTGCTGGCGGTGCTTGCGATCTTTTTCGCATTACCCGCCTCAGCCGCAGCTCAGCCTGATCGCGGCGGCATCGAGGTGAACGTAAAAAATGTAAAGATCGAGGGAAAGCCCGCCAACCTCTCACGAAAGCGCTTCTATATGTTTGCCGGGGGGCTACAGGAAAATGCCGCGCTGCTGCAGCGTATCAAGGCTGCCTCGATCACTTCAAGAAATTGCTATTATAAGAACCTCAAGGCCAGTGATCAGTATATTTGCTGGCTGCAGAAAGAAAATTGCGAATCGCCATTTTGCCGGGTCGTCGAACCGCAATATGTGGATGCCAAGAACAAACTGCAAGTGCCGGAGTTCGTTGCCGCCTACGACAAGGGAATGGGCGCTTTCAGGAATAAGACGGATGTCGCACGCGACTGGCTTCTCACCTATATGCCGGACAATCTCGTTAACGGTTACTATCGTCAAAAGCAGACGGTCCTCGCAACAGTCCTTGGCGGGGTGAAACCTGTCCAGTCGTCCATGACCGACACCGCCGCGATCCGGGCCCTTTTCATCGACATACCATTCGCCGAGGGGGCTCCGAAAAAGACCACCTACCTGTTAACCAATGTTCTACCGATCGAGATCGGGAACAAGAGCTATGTCTGGAGTTGTGAAAGAGAGGCAGTTGCCGGCAAATCGGTGCTGCTCAATCTGGCGAAGACAGATAAGGGCTGCGAGGTGATCGAACGGGAACTCGACCTGTGCGACACCGTCGCTTGTGAATCGCAATGAAAAACCGGCTGGGGATAATTCTAGTTCTCGTCGCAATCCTCCTTGTGGGTGGATACCTGACGGAATCGGCGGCACAGGGACGCGTCTTTTCGCATAATACAAAGGCGCATAAAGAGGGCAAGTACAATAAATGCAGTGCGTGCCACGCCCTTCCAACCGCTAATTGGGCATCACCCAGACGTGATAAACTGCCGTCTTTTCCCGATGTTGCCACGTTTCCCCCTCACGAGTCGTGCTTCCATTGCCACACCGCAGATGTTTTCAAACGGGGCGGGGGCGGTGCCTTTTGCGCCGGCTGTCATTTAGGCGGGACTGTCCCTAGCCCGCGACGGCCGTCGGTACGAGCTTTTCCGAGACGCTCTATCCCGACCCAGTTCACTACCCTCTTTCCGCATGACGTTCATCAGGATTTGATCGCGCTTAACAAGAGGGACATAGGAATAGCTGCGGCACACTTTATCCCTGCGGCTTTTACGGTACCGGATGAAAAGAAAGTGCCGGACTTCTACAATTGCGCGATTTGTCATAAGACCCCAGAGCAATTGCCTAAATATGAGGACCGGAAATTGTCGTTGTTAAAGCCGGTTGGAGACCTGATCCCGGATCCCAAGCTGGATCCGAAGTTGTCGAAGGACGCCTTCGATAAGTTGGGGGAAGAACTAAAAAGATTTTACGTTCCAACCGAGGACGGCAAAGGCTACGAACTTTATCCCCGTGAACGATTCTTCAAAAACTCGCCTGACGGCCATGCATCGTGCTTTTCGTGTCACTACCAGTACAAGAATCTTCCGGAGGGCAAGCAAAACTGCGCCGGCTGCCACGAACTTAGCAAGCCATATTTTGATAAAACCGTGACACAGCGGTACTCGCTCAAATACAACCATGATCGTGTCGGACACGTAGAAAAAGACTGTATATCGTGTCACCTGCGCATAACCCAGAGCAGTGATGCCCGGGCGATGAAGGATGCGGACGTGCCGGTTGTTACCTGCATGCAGTGTCATGCTACACAGGAAGACGAGCCGTTCAAGCGCGTTCTTATCGCCGAGGTCGAGCAGCGGGATGCGAGTATTGCTAAAGGTGAGAAGCCGGTTTTTCAGTGTACCTATTGTCATACGTCGGCTATCGGAAGGTTCGAGACCCCGGCCAGCCATCGAAAGTGACCCACTAAATGAGATCTGCGACGAGAGGAAAATACGCGGCTAAGGTTGCGCTGATGCTTGCGGTTCTTGCGGTTCTTGCGGTATTTGCTGCGAGCTGCATGCAGAGCGCCGAACGGGCGGATGTTTACCTGACGGCGGCTGATACTCCCGAACCGCCGGCCGCCCGCGTGTCGGACACTACCTTTGAGGCATTCTCACACAAAATACCTGAGCACAAACAATTTGACTGCATATCGTGCCACCGCCGTGAGGGAAAATCACGTGAATTAGAATACGCCGGCCATGAATCCTGTGTCGGCTGCCATCTGAACCAGTTTATTACTAACGACGTCACAGATGAGAATCGGGCCATGTGTTCCATTTGCCACTCAAGCCTCGATTCGCAGTTTCCTCCGATGAAAGCCTTTCCGACGAGATTCAAGGAAGGCTTTAATATGAAATTCGATCACGCTGCCCATTCCCGCGGTAAGGGCGCGACGGGCTGTGCCACTTGCCACCGGCCGTCCGGCCCGGGCCAAACGATCCCGTCGGGTATTGGAACTCATAGTACCTGTTACGCCTGCCATACAGCCGAGAGCGAGATCGGATCATGCAATGTGTGCCATGAGCTGGCACCGTACAGGCGAACACTCCAGTCTCAATATAATTTTAAAGCCCTATTCAGACACGGAGACCACCGGGGAGTGAGTTGTGATGATTGTCACACGGTCGTAGCCGGAGCGCCGCAGGGACGCCAGGTGCGTAATATTCAGATCCTGCAGCACCGAGCAGCCCCGGGCACAAATTGTCTCGCTTGTCATAACGGCAGACGTGCATTCAGCGGCAATAACTCACTTGCGGTAGCGACATGTTCGCGGTGTCATCAGGGAGCCGGATTCGGCGCATTGCCCATCGACACCATTCCGGAGGAGTAATGTTCGCCCGCCATCGCGATCGACCGTCAAAGAAACGGAATGAATTGCCCTGATGCACGCCGCGAAAAGATTGACAACTTACCCTAATTGCGGTTCTAATAGGTGAACAATAATCCAGCAATAAATTGAGGATGTATGAAGAATTCTATTAAGCTGTCAGTTCTGGCCGTATTCGGTCTTTTTGCTTTGGGGCTTTACCTCGCTAGTGCCGGTGCCGCGGGCACAGGATCTCTGATCGAGCCCACACCTACCCCTCCCAACGCAAAGAATGCCGTGAACGCCACGTCGAATTCCGTTAATGCTGCCGCTAACGCCGCCGCAAATGTGGCCACACCGCCCGCGAACGCAGCGAATGCAGCCGCACCATCGGCCCCGAGCACTGGTATTCCAAATGAGGTTCTCGGCCAATCGATCAAGAAAAAGTTTGTTCTGGGCCAAGACAGCATATCCGAATATGGTGACGCTCCGTTCGACCACGGGACGCACGCATTATTGAAATACAGTCCTGACGGCAAGTCTGTTGTCGCCTGTGTGGAATGCCATCACACGGACCAATCCAAATCGGCTCTCAAACCGCCGCTATTGCTGTCCGAGCGGGACGTGGCCCTTACTCTCGACACCTGGAAGGTCTCAAAGCAAAAAGTCACAGAATGTAGAGCATGTCACTTTCAGGACGGCGATGTTCCGGACGATAAGGAGATGCCGACCGCCTCTTATACCGAGGGCGGCAAGTCGACAACCAAGGATCTGAACAACGAACTGGCGTATCATATTAATTGTAATACGTGCCACGATGATGCCGTCAAACTTCGCCCGGAGTTAAAGGGCAAACCAGGTTTTGCGACATCTAAAGATTGTCGGATCTGTCATGTTTCGAAATAAGTAATGGGTCTCAAACAATGCGGCACCTGCAGCGAAATGGTTGATGAGGCCAAGGCGTTTTGCCCTGGCTGCGGTACCGCTTTTGTAGAGGAAGAAAAGAGGGAGCAGGCCTCCCAGTTCGATCGCCTTGACAACACCGTCCAGCTAGGGCATACGATGTACAATCAGATGCTGTCTGATATGGGGCTGAACATTTCGGAATCGGCCCCGCCCAGCCAGCAGAGTGCTGAACCGGCACCTCCTAAGGTAAGCCCGGAACCTATTCAGAAGGCAGTTCCTAAGGTGAGTCCAAGGCGTATTGAGACGCTATCACCGGTAAGCCAAAAGCGTATAGAGGTGATCGCTCCTGCCGCAGCAGCAGCAGCAAAACCTCCGGTTTCAAAGGCAACTGAGAAACCGAAGGCAAAAAGCAATACAAAGTGGTTGATCTTAGGCGGCGTGGTCCTAATACTCGGGTTCCTGTTGGTGATCGCAGCCGCAATAATTTTTTACATATACTGGACACAATTCAGGTAGATTTCAGATCCTTTCAATGGTCCGAGGCCCATGCCACGTGAAATAGAAAAGCACGAACTGATAATCGATGCATTTCGAAACGTCGATATCGTTTCGGAGTTGGTCGAGCAACTGCCCAATGGAGAGTTTAAGAATGAACTCGACATGGATATCATTCTGTTTGGCCGCAGCTATCGGGGCAAGCAGGTTGGGCCGTATACACGGCTGCTCGAATTTCAACCCGAAGAAGTCATAGTCCGTGAGAACACCTGGGAAAGCAGCATCTTCTACATTCTGGTCGGGGGCACCCTAGACGCCTCGATCAAAGAGCAGAACGGAAATCAAAAAAAGGTCGGCGAGGTGCCTGCGGGCAATTCATTTGGCGAGATGGCCCTGTTGTCCGGCACCCCCCGCACAGCGACTGTCTCGGTAGCGGCCGGTGCGCAGCCTGCGCTGGTCCTGGAATTTACCCGGCCGGCGATCCGACTGCTGCGCAAGCTGCCGAAGTTTGGCAAGGCTCTCGACCGCAACTACCGTGATTACGGCCTATCCCTGACACTCAACGAACTCAAGGATTTTACTCATTTAGATCTCGACCGTGCACTGCTCCAGCGTTTGAACGATTCGGCTCGCTTTGCCGTATACGAAAAAGATCATGTCCTATTTCGCGAAGGTGATCCCATCAACCGCGTTGTGTTCGTCCGCAACGGCTGGATACAGCGTGTCAGCGGCGTTGAATTCAATCCCAAGGCTGCCGATCTGCTGATCGAATCTGACGAATCCGTCGGCCTGGATTTTCTCGGTGCCGGGACCTGTCTGGGGCTTGAGGCGGTTGAGAAGCCCGGCGCCTGGAAATACACGGCTACGGTCCGCGGGCGGACCGAGGTGATAGAGGTCGCCGTTACCCGACTTCGTGAGGACAAGGAGATGAGCTCGGCGGTCGTGCCCTTTCTTTCAACCTCGGCGGGCAGCGATTACTCGCAGGCTCCTTCGCATCCGAGCGATAGCCGCGTTATCAACGCAGCCAGCCGCGAGATCGAGACCGGTGTCGTCGATGGCGTCAACCTGCTCGTAATGGATATGGCAAAGTGCATTCGCTGCGGCAATTGTTCGCTGGCGTGCCATAAGGTCCACGGAAATACCCGGCTCGTTCGACGCGGTATTCACATCGAAAGGCCATTTAAGCCGAACAAGTCAGCGATCCAAAGCTTGCTCATGCCATCGGCCTGTATGCACTGCCAGGATCCGGAATGTCTTACAGGCTGCCCTACCGGTGCTATCGCACGATTTCCGGATGGTGAGATCGATATAAATGCGGCAACGTGCATCGGCTGCGGCGACTGCGCAACGCAATGCCCTTACAACGCGATCTCAATGATCGAGCGGCCCGGTTCGGCAAACGGGAACGGGAAAGGCGCGATCGCCAAGGTGTTTTCGGTATTTTCACTCGGCCAAAGTAAATTGCCCGAACCGGTCACACAAACAGAGAATCTATTAGCGGTAAAATGCAATCTTTGCAAGGACACGGGGTTGAATCCACCGGGAGTTAAAACAGCCGCTTACTCCTGCGAAGAAAATTGTCCGACCGGTGCACTCGTCCGCGTCAATCCCCGTGAATATTTTAACGAGGTTAACGAGACGCTCGGCCTCATTCAGCGTAGTCAGACACACGCGATCGGCGAGAATATTCATAAGTTCGATCTGTGGGCGACAATCTGGCACGTCATCGGGATCATATTGGTCCTCGTCGGCGGTGGGCTGGCCCTATGGGGAACCCTGAACTGGTCCCAGGATATTGCTCTTAGCCCGGGGTCGTGGGTGACGATGAGATGGCTAACGGGTTTGACCGGGCTCGTGAGCATCGTTTGGGTAATGTTGTATCCGATGAGAAAGCAGGTCTATCGAAGGCGCGTCGGGGCCCTTCGATACTGGATGCTGTCGCATATCTATCTCGGTGTGCTGGCGGGTGTCCTTCTGCTTGTCCATGGAGGCACGAGCTCGGGCGGGCTGCTCACGACGTTTCTGATGATCTCATTCGATCTGGTCATCGCCTCCGGCATTTTTGGTGTCGCCTGCTATATAATCGTGCCGAGATTTATGACGCGGATCGAGCGTGAGCCGCTGCTTCTGGAGGATCTGGAGGCCCGACGCGAAGAGCTCCGAGCCGAACTGGTTCGTGCAACCGCTCAGACCGCTAACCCTGAGCTCAACCGACTTATCCAGCGAAAGGTCCGCCGCCGATTTTTAGGGTTGGGTTATTTGTTTCGACAGTATCTGCGGCGTGAAGACCTAAGAACGATGTTGGCC
>JBBQGO010000073.1:0-9489 GCA_038323125.1 Pyrinomonadales bacterium | reverse complement strand
GATATCAAAAAACCCGATCAATGCACAAAGCTTGACCAGGCCGACAAGCGCGACCGCTCCGGCCAAGGCCAGCCCGCAGCGAACCCACGTCGTTTTCCGGCTCTGCAGCATCAACAACGAAGTGCCGGACAAGATAAATGTCACAGCCGTAACGGGGTTCATAAACACAGAACCCGGAAAGATCCTTTTAAGAACATCGATTTCAAATATCCAGCCGACGAGTACGCAGATACTCACCAGGAATACGATGCTGACAGACCCTAGGACCACAGAGGCGGAGTTTCCACGGTTCTGGACGAAATTCTTAAAGATCGCTGGTCTGGGCATTGTTTTTTTTGTTTGCGTGGCTGCAACCCAAATGTAGGTTTAGGAGGTGACCTGAAAAGTTACGCTAGGCAAAACAGTTATTTATTTTCAGTTGGTCACGCTTTGCCTCCGCTCGTTTATACTCGGTGATGTCACGGTTGAGCGTTAACAATGCTTCGCCCTCGCGCTGGTCATTCAAGAGCGGCGTTGCGTGTGTGTCCCGCGACATCTGCTCTCCCTTTAGGCCGATAGTTTCGTTTTCAGGCATTACAAATTCTCCCCGAAACACCTTCTATTCATCTCCGAAAAAGCTTTCAGGTATTCGGGACGACGTTAAGGATTATCTTTCCCCGGACTTGCTCAACGAATCGGATCCGATCGATGCAAGCCCGCGGGATTCGTAGCAAGTAATTCGTATTTATTTCACGACAATTTGAGGCATTCGAGACTCCGCTTCATTTGGGTCGCAGCGGCTTTTTTCTCTTCACAGATTCTCCGTTTGACCGTTGCAGGAGTTGCCTCGATACAAACTTAATACTATTGGAAGAGGCGAAGGCTGCATGTTCGTTATCATACCATCAGCCGCCGATCATATGATACCTCTATTTTCGACTAGTTGCCAACAGAACCCCTATAAACATAGGCTTTGGTGCAATATCGGTGTGGCTCTCCGCAGGGTTGCTCTGAGGCGGAGCAATTTAGACTTGATTTGATGACCCCAAATCCCGCGAATATAAAGGCGTCCTCATCAAAAAGAACACCGAGGTTGGTAACTTCTTGCCAGCTTATACTGTGGTAACAACCCCATAGCATCCCTTCCGAAAGAAAAAACGCCAGATGTCATCACTGCCCCCCCCCGGCGTTCTTTTATGCGTAAGCGATTCGAGCGTAACTGTATCAATAATGTGAGTTATAGCGGTGGCGGTCATTATTCAGCTCGTCGAACCGCGACCTCACACGGGATAATGTGAGGTGTCCGTCCCGTTAGGGGGCAAAATGGACGGGCGATCTGACATCGTGCAAAAACCAAGGCGTCCGTTGCCACCGGTATCACTAAAACCCTCGCGGGACCGCCTGTTGAAGCTGAAGCGGAATGTCAAAATAGTTTCCCTGTAAAGGCAAAACAATAAGCTCCCATGTTGTTTGAGGGGGAATGCTGACATCGAGAGGCAGGCTATACGGATCGATGCTCAAAGTGTATTTACCCGGCCGCAAATTGGGGAAATCATAGGCGCCATTGCCGTCGGTGATGCGTTGCTGCAAAATGCCGCCCGTGCTTTTGTCCGCAGAGCGGATGCTGACCTTAATGCCTTTTAATCTGGGCAGGGTTCCGGTAAACGTAGTTATGTTAAATATCTTGCCGCTGACAAATCCCGAATCCATGAGGCCAAAACTTGCGGTTTCCGTCCTTCCGGACCTTAGTCGGATATGCCGCTCGGTTGCGGTGCTGCCTCGAAGGCGTAAGCCGAGGCTGTCGGAAACTAATGTGAGGTCGTAATGTCCCTCGCCGGCCGAGAAGCGGTATCGCCCGTCGGCGTCGGTGCGAGCGGTGCGTCCCTTCCCAAGCTCTATGGTCATTCCGGCAATGCCGGGCTCTTTGTCGTCCTCACCGTTGCCATTGAGGTCGTTATAAACCCGACCCTCGACCTTGCCCCGGTTTAGTCCGATCAGATCGCCGAACCGAAAGCCTCCGCCTTCCGTTCCAAACGTATGACGGTATGAAATTGTAAAAGAGGATTGCGAACTGGAGCCGAAACCTCGCCAGCCGGTGAACTGGAGCGAGTTTGCATTATCGAGCCGGACGTTGACGGCCATCGACGCATTGATACTGTTTTGCCGGGACGAAATATATTCGCTCTTGCTGTATCGCGTCTCGCCCGCGATCGTAAATCGCGAGACGGACGTCTGGAAACGGACGCCTGCGTCGAGATTTGCCGTTTGCGGCAGTTCGATGCCGTAGAGCAGTGTATTGAGCCGGTCGCGGTAGGTTTGTAGGAAAAGTGCCGGATCAAGCAGAAAGATGGGCTGCAGTTGGGCAGGGAGCAGCGACGGATTGCGCAGGATAAGATTGACCAGCGACGGCGAGCGTTTATTGTAGTTGATAAACCCCGTCACGCTTTTTCCGCGTGAGTTATAGCGGAGCTGTTCGCTGAAATTAAAGCCCGCTTCGAGGCCCTCGGCCGACTGCATCTCGCGGCTGTAGATCAATCTCGCATTAAAATTATTCGACCAACTGCGGCTCAGGCGAATGTTATTACCGAACGTAAATGTCCGTGTTGCGATCTTAAATGTCGAGGCCGCACCGGCGATCGATGTGTCGATCTTTTGATCGAGGTAACGGAAATTAAACCCGATAGCCTTGTTCACGCGCCAGTTGGCGGTCGCATACATTGCTGTGCGGTCAAAATCGGAAAGCTGCGAGTTGATAAGGCGCCTGACGCCTGTATGGTTGTAGCCGATCGAGCCGCCGAGTCGCCTGGTTGGCCGCCAATAGGCAGAGAAACTTTCGGACGAGCGTCCGCCGGCCTGAGCACCGATGCTGCTTAGCGGCGAGCTAATGGCCAAACGCGTTATCTCGGCAGTGCCGCCGAACCGGTCAAATTTTAGATCGACGCGTGCGCGGCCCGACAGGTCGCCGCGTGAGAACGCGATCTCGCCGTCGACTGAAATGTTTTTATTTGGCGTGAATGCCGCAATTACCTGCCCGATGACGCCGCCGTTATTGTTGCGGCGATAATTTTTGTCCGGTGAAACGGCGATCACGCCGCCTCTTACCTGCCAGGTGTCGCCCGAAGCGACCGGAACGATGACGCCCGCAAGTTTGCCGCCGCTGCTGTCAAACAGCGAAAATGACGGACGCGAAAATCCGGCAAAAACTTCGAGGCCTTTCTTTTCCGGTGCCCCGTTTACGCTTGCCTTTGGAATATCCGACAGGTGAAACCCGCGCATTGTGTAATTATTTAGGCTCGAGGTCGACAAATTTACCTGACTGTCCAGAATGTCGATCGAACGCTTTGGCGTATCGACGCCGAGGGCGATGCGGTTAAAGCCAAAATCCTGTCCGCTCACAAATGCCTGGTTTGCGTTGCCGCCGCCAATGGCCTTAAATGTCTCGCCGCCAACACGCAGAGTACGGTCGCCCGACATTTTGCGCCTGATATCGATAGTGCTGCGAAGGATCGACGGGCTTTGTCCAAAACCCTGCGTATATGCGGTCTCGAGAAACCCTGTCGTCTTTTCCGGGACCTTTTCAGCTTGATCAGCGGCAAGAGCTTTGGCACGTTCGGACATTGGCGGCCTTCCGGCGACCTCGATGATAAACGTCTGCCGTCTCGCACCGAATGAGATTATAAGGATCGTCTCACCTTTTGTTTTACCTGTGAGAGTGAGCGTGTAGCGGTTCTTGATCCGGACATCGACGATGTCTGGTGATACCACGATAAACGAATCTACTCCCGTCGCAATTGGCATATCGCGCGTCTCGTTCACTCCATATTTGAACCGGTTGGCGGGAACTTGCACGGGTATCGACGCAGGCGGCGGCGTGGGGGCGGCATTTGCGTTTCGTGGGGCGACAGTCTTATTCGAAAGCGTTTCTCCCGCTGAAAACGAATGTCGAACATGGACAAAAGCACCCGCGAAAGCAAACGTGACCGAGATCAACGCCAGTAAAGCGGTGCTTTTGAGAAAGCTTTTGTACGCAGATGTCTTAGGCTTTGCGGAAAAAGGCATTATTGGTCCGTTGCTTATTTAACCGTGAAAGGAATTTCCTCAACAAGTGATATTGGCTCAAGGCCGACGCGGTCATAGCTGACTGTGACAACGCAGTTGTAGCTGCCGGACGGCAGGGTTCCAGCCCATTTGCCACTGACGGTTTTGCGCTGGCTTGGGAGCAGACGCTTTTCGGGAATGCCGCCGTGAGCGACTAACTTGCCGGACGAATCCAGGATCGCGTACTTCGTGCGTGTCTTGGCGTAGGCGGTGCCGCGATTGCGGAGGTCGAGGTTTAGCTCTACTTCGCCCGACGAAACCGTAGGCGAGAGTTTCGCATCCATTATCTCGACATTATATTCTGAGCCTTTCTCGGTAGTGAGCATTATCAGGCCGCGAAATCGGACGCCGATAGATGCCGAAGCGGTGCTGGCAGCAACGATCTGCTGCTTTTGAACCGGAACTCCCTCAAAGATCGGGACCGTGTAAAAGCTGCCCGTTGCACTTGAGGGCACCGTGATTACTGCCTTAATTACGGCGGAGCCGAAAGCCGGGACTGTGACCTCAGCCGGCGTGAATTGTATCCACAGCGATGCCGAGCGTTCCATCGTTCCCGCACGTCCGTCAACGCGACGGTTTTGCTCGTCGTAGCCGACATCGGCGACTGAGCCCTTAAAATGCATCGGGACGCCGCCGCCGTTGGTCAATGTAAATGTTTGTGTGTAGCTCGATCCGGCTTTGACGGTTGTGTCGATCGATGCGGGTGTGAGAGCGGCTGATGAATTCTGTGCTGACGCTGCGTTTGCCCCAAAAGCGAGTAAGGCGGCCGCAAGCAGGTGTAAGACGGTGAGGTTAGTTCTGCTCATTCCAATATCTCCTCGTATTGAATTTGATAGGAAAGAACCAGCCCGACGCTGAGTCACTAGGCTGGTTTCTTTTCGTTGGCGTCGTGGGGGTAACGCTTCCGTCATTCGCAAACCTGTGAGTGATTTTGCGGATGGCTGGAACTTGATTAGTCTAATGCGACAGTAACCGTGTAGATCAAAGTAGCGTCCTTAGCACCGGCAACCTCGCTGCGTGCCGCATACATTCCGACAAAACGCTGAGCCGTCTGACCGCTGGTCAGTCCGCCAACAGCAAAAGTCGATGCACCCGTACTGACAGTGGCAGTGGTCGTAGCCAATTCACCTTCACGAGCCATATCGATATCGCCTGCAGGATCCTGAGCAACTTCGATCGAAGCCGTTGAGAATTCCGCAAATCCCGAAAAGACCGGCGTCAGACTGATCGGCGTCGTGTAAAGAGTACCCGATGTTCCATCGATTGCTTTTGTGACACCCAAAACGGTCGGATCACCGGTACCGAGACCGTTGATCTCGCCGAACTCTACGCTGTAGAGGCCGGTTGCGTCCGATCCGACAACGGTCGAACCGCCCGAACCGGTTGCGATGTTTAACTGAACCGATGTCTGAACGGTTGCGTTCATAGTAAGGTTAGAGCTTGTGGTGTCGGCGTCAGCAACCGGGCCCTGTGCAGCAGCGATGCCTGCACAAACGAAGAGAAGAGTTGATGTAGCTGCCATACGCAGCACGTTATTGATTGTCATTTTATTTGAGAACTCCTAAGGTTTTTATTTTTGTATTCAAGAGGTGCGATACTCTACACATCTGCGGATGCTTAGGGCAATTGTCGTGCCAAGGGCAAGACCTCGACCGATTATAGGGGTTCGGCCTTATAAACAAAGGGGTTGGGAGAAATAGTAAGTGCCCGTCTGGTTATACGTCAGAAGTAGGTGGGGCAAACATCCCCACCGAAGGATAGACTGCACGAGACCTTTGGGATGGTAGAGCCTGGCCTTCGGCTATGCAATGCCGTCAGTATCGAAGGGATCGATTGCAGGCGGAAAATGCGGGAAATCTCGCAACCTTGTGTGCCAAAATTGTGCCAGCACGCCGCCAACTTGAGAGAGGAGGACCAATATTCAAATGGGATTTTCGAAAGCGAATTCTTTTGCCGCGGTGACGCATTAATAATTCATTTGCCGCACCAGCCGAAGCTTGCTGAAAGATCGGGCACCTCGCGGTGCCCTTTTTGCTGCACAACGTGCCTGTCAACAACCGTGGATGGCGAAGAACTCAGCGTCAATTGTATCGGTTGTCCGTCCGTTCTTCAGTTTCATGAGTTTTCCCTTGAACCGCGCCTCGTCGTCCATGTCGGTGGGTTTTGAGACCGTGCCGGAGAATCTGTAGCGTACGCCCTTGATCGTCTCCGTTTCGAATGTAAGAAAGGACCGGGTGATAGCTATCGTCCTTAGATTGTACGTGCGGCCCGTCTTGAGTAGGCCTTTTGCCGGTACGGGCCGCGGATATGTTTCGGAGTTCTCGTCGTAAACGTGAGTCGTAAGTTCGAGGTATTCGAAATCACGAAATGCCTTGGGCAGTTTATCTTCCCCAAGGTGATACTCGCCCGTAAAATAATCGGCCCACCAGTCTTCGACCGCAGGGGCGTTATCGGATGGCATGGCCGGAGCCGCGATGACGGCCTGTTGCTCTTGCATCCAATCGAGGGCTTTGGGTTTGGTGCTGCTCACGGCCGGAGGGTCGATCGTGACACGCGGCGCCGGTTGGAGCAGTGTCCTCAGATATTCATACTGGGCGTGATAAGCACAGCCCACGCCGAAACACAAAATCATTACAACGGAACTCAAAAGGTATTTTTTCATTTTCATAGATGCCGCCTCCCGTAACGGTCCCAAACAGGATATTGCCCCCGCAATCCGGTCGAAAGAGCGGCCGCACCTTTGCCAGGGTGTGGATATCCACACTGACACCTGGGCACAACAACGGTTTTTCAACTACCTGTTATCGATGTAAGATAACAGCGTTCGTGATTGTTATGCGTGCAAAACAATTTCCCGCGAATTACGCGAATGGACGCGAATAAAAGAGAAAGACAAAAGAATATTTTCTTATTCGTCTTAATTCGCGTAATTCGCGGGCAAAACATTCTTTCTAAAAACAAATGTCCATTCTGATCGCCGAAGACAACAATGCTCAACGCCGGTATCTCGGCGAGCTGCTCGAGCGCGAATTCCCGTCGCACATGCCGCTGATCGAAGCTGAGGACGGCGAATCGGCCGTTGACCTCGCGATCCGGATGCGGCCCACGCTGTCGATCCTCGACATTCAGATGCCTAAGGTGTCGGGTGTAAAAGCGGCCCGGAGCATCTGGCGCGAATTCCCCGAGGCTAGGGTCATTTTCTGGACGCAGTTCCCGCACGAGATCTATATCAACGAAATACGCAAGATCGTCCGGGCGATCGAACCTCAGCCGACATACGGCTTCATTCACAAAAATAATCCCGAGGACCGGTTCCTCCGATTTATTGCTGCCGTCCTTGAGGACGGCGCCGATATGATCGACCCCGCTTTTAAGGATTCGTTCCAGCGGCCGCTGCTGACCGAGTTTGAGTCAGAGGCCTTGCGCTATCTCGCGCTCGGGCTATCGAACTGGGCGATAGCTCGCAAATGCAGCCTCAGCCTTCGTGGTGTCGAGAGCCGCCTTGCGACACTCTACGAAAAGCTTTTTCCCGACAGCTCGGCCGGCACTGAGAACGAGTCCTATGACAAGCTTGCTTTTAACACTCGCACTCGCGCGTTTTTCGAGGCTCTTCAGCGCGGCTTGATCAACAGCGACGAACTCGAAAAGGACGCCGCCGACCTGAGCGAATGGATCGAACGCGATCGAAAGCGCTTTCGGGAATCGCCGAAATAAAGCAAATGGCAGTTTCCAGACGATCAACGATCTATTTTGTCCTCTTGGTATGCACTCTCCTGCTGATATCCGCAGTTGCAAATTTTTCAATACAAGGCATACAGACCTCGCCGAGCCCGACCGCGACGCCGTCACCATCGCCAAGCGTGACACCTACTGTCCTTAGGGCCCCGTCACAATCGCCGACACCGCTGCCCGGAGCCAGGAATTTCCATCAGTGGGGTTCGATCACATTGTTCAATGGCCTGCCGTCCGACAGCGTGCGTGCGATCGCCCAGACGCCGGACGGCGTTATGTGGTTTGGCACTGACAACGGCATCGCCCGCTTCGACGGGCGGCGGATCCAGAATTTCTCACTCGGAGCATCGGACGCCAACATGGTGTCAGTACTGAGTTCAACATCTGCCGGACAACTCTGGATCGGGACCCGATCAGGAGCGTTCGTCCACGACGCGAACGGTTTTCGACCAGTGTCAGGAACCGATGGCATTGGTATAACAGCGATACTATTTACTACTGCCACTATCCTCGGTACCGACACCGGTCTCGTCCTACAAGTGACTGCTGACGAGAGCGGCACCATGCGAGCGGAGAAGGTGTTCCCCGACGCGATCCTGTCTGACGATGGCAATACAGTCGCGATCACGAGCCTGATCGAGTATGAAGGAAAGGTGATGGCGGCCACCTCCGCTCGCGGCTTATTCATCCTGCACGAAGGCCGCGTCGAACCTTATTCGCTCAGGCCCAATTACTTATCTATAAATTCCCTGGTCAAAAACTCCGCAGGAGGACTATGGCTTGGAACCTACGCAGCAAAAGGCTCCAGCGGCATTTACTCCGTCGAGCCTGGATCGCGGACACAACGTGTCGCGGCCCCGACTGCCGACGTGAAGGTGTTGGAGGCAAACGAAAGCGGCCTGTGGGCCGGAACGGAACGATATGGGCTCTTTCATGTTGCCGGGTCAAAACTGACAAAAACCTATACATTCGAAAACACCAGCGGTGGATTGCGCTCCGATAACATTTTTTCGCTCTTTACCGACCGCGAAGGCGTTATCTGGATCGGCACGAACCGTGGCGTGAGCCGCTTCGATCGCCTCGGGCCTCATCAACAGAGCGTTTCTGATATTCCAAACAGTAATTTTATAAGAACCCTCTATCAGGTTCCCGGCAAGGGCGGCCGGCTTTACGCGGGATCCAACAGGGGGTTGTTCTATCAGGGCAGCAACGACAACTGGATAGAGGTCCCGGCCCTGAGGAATAAGGTCATCTACGCGGTCAAACAACGGGGCGATGCTTCGATGATCATCGGGACGCCGGAAGGGATGTTTGATCTCTCGGGCAACATGCTGTTTGGCGGTGACGTTCGCAGCTATGCATCGTTCAACCGCAGGGAATATGCCGCCGTCTTTGGCCGTGGTGTCGTTGAGATCACCGGCGACGGTCCGCGACCGGTCTTCAATGACGTTACGGTGACCTCGGTGCATGCTTCGCCCGACAAGCTTTGGATAGGTACCGCGGGCAATGGACTTTTTAGTTACAGCGGGCAGGCCGCAAAGCCGGAGGCGGGACCTGACGTCCTAAAAAGCGGAACGATCTGGAACATGTTCCACAGTTCCAACGGAGCCCTTTATATAGCCGGCCAGCATGGTGTTTTCACGCTTCGTGAGGGCCGGGTCGAACAGATCTTTGCCGCGG
>JBBQGO010000072.1:0-9526 GCA_038323125.1 Pyrinomonadales bacterium | reverse complement strand
TTAATTGACCAGCAACGAAATGAAGTCTAAAAGTTTAACCAATAAAAGTCAAGAAACATCTATTTATTTTACAAATGTTTAAGCTAATTTACAGTGCATTATCTTTTATTTGATCACTTCATCGGGTAACAGGCCGCCGCGTTACCGATCGGCGTGACGACGACGCCAGCTTTTCACCTATCTGCGGAGCCTGTACCTCTTTTACACGCGAATCGCCAAGTTTACTTTGCCACCAGATAGAGATCGGGCTCGCAATGGCGATGGTAGAATAGGTTCCCGCAATCGAACCCACGAAGAGTGCGAGTGAAAAGCTCCTGAGCACCTCACCGCCGAATAGCACTAACGCCAATACGGCAAGGATCAAAAGCCCATTCGTTACAACGGTACGCGACATTGTTTGATTGATCGCCCTGTTGGTCAGGTTATATACGCTTTCTTTCCTATCCAGAGATAGATTCTCGCGGATGCGGTCGAAGATGACAATAGAGTCGTTGACTGAGAATCCAACGAGAGTAAGCATTGCGGCGAGAACTGTAAGACCGATCTCCCACTGAAAAAGGGTGAAAAACGCCATTGTTACCAGTACGTCATGAAAGACTGCGATAACTGCACCTGCCGCATAGGTCCAGTCGTATCGAAACGCAATAAATAACAGAACGCCCACCATACCCAGGAGAGTGGCTATGACCGCAGCATCTCGAAGCTGCTCGCCGGCGACGGGGCCAACCGAATCGGTACCAACGATCTTGTACACTGCATTTTCATCCTGCCCCAGCGGCAGTTCAGCCTGAGCCTCCGTTCCAAACGTATCGAGAGCAGACTTTACGGTTTGACGCCCGATCTCAACCTGGTTACCGCTGACGGTAGCAGGTTCCGGCGCGACAGTACCTTCGGGCCCTGTGTTGGCCGCATCCGGGAGGGCAAGCACTTTGCCCTCAATGATCGGGATCTTGACGAGCAGTTCATCCGTTTTATCAGTTGAGTCCTGAATTACAGCTTCCGTGATACCTACCCCATTAAGGGCAGACCGAACCTGATCAACCGACGGTTTTTCTTTGAACTTGACGGTAATGACCGTACCACCCTGGAAATCGACGCCCAGATTAAAGGCGTCGGTACCACCCTCGGTCAATTGACGGCCCACGGCCGAGATCAGACCGATGAGAAGAACTGCTATGGAAATAAAAACGAAGACTCTGCGCCAACGCAGCCAATCGACATTGAGATCAGTGAAAAATTGATACATTTTGTTCCGTACGGGCGGCGGATCTTCGATCCGGCATCGGGCCCGCATACTAACTAATTTTAGATACTCAGCCTCTTCATTTGCGGATTCCGTTCCAGGATCCACATAAATATGGTCCTGGAAACAAAAACGGCTGTAAACAGATTTATAAGCAGTGCGAGGATCAGCGTAACGGCAAATCCCCGGATCGGACCGGATCCATAGAGGTATAGGATTATACCGGCAATGATGGTCGTGACGTTCGAATCGACGATGGTGATGAACGCCCTATCAAAACCGTTCGCTATCGCTTTCGGTATTTCCTGGCCCGCTCGCAATTCCTCACGGATCCGCTCAAATATCAGTACATTCGCGTCGACAGCCATCCCGATTCCCAGAATAAATCCGGCGATACCCGGTAATGTGAGCGTCGATTTGATCATTATCAACGCGGAAACGGTCAGCAGCATATTCAGGAGCAAAGCTACGAGAGCGTTGACACCCGATCCACGATAATAAAATAATACAAAGATCAGAACGAACAGCAGCCCCCCGGCCGACGCAGTCAGCCCGGCCCGGATCGAATCGGCTCCCAGACTCGGCCCTACGGTGCGCTCCTCCTGATAATCGAGCTTTGCCGGCAAAGCACCCGATTTAAGCGTTAATGCCAGGTCCTCAGCAGAGGCCTTGGTAAAACGACCGGATATTTGTCCTTGATCGAAGATCTGCCCTTTGATAAATGCGGCTGATTTGACCTCCTCATTGAGGACTACGCCCATATAATTGCCGATATTCTTTCCGGTCCAATCACCAAATTTCTGAGCTCCCGCCGGTTTGAACGAGAATGAGATCTCAAAATCCCGGTCAGAGCCGGTGCGGGAAATTGCGCTAGCATCGCGAAGTTCGCTGCCGTCCACGATCGCGGGATACTCCACAACGACATACTGAGTCTTTTTCTCCGCTTCAGGTGTTGCGGTTGATGCGTTGGTCGGCTCATCGCGATCACTATAACGCAGGATCCGCCGATTTTGCGGAACAGTGCCGCCGAGCGATTTCGTTGCCGCCTCTTCTGTAGGATAGGTCGTAACCGGGGATGGGTTTGGCGGGCTCACGATCTTCATCAATTCCAGACGTGATTCCTCGCCGATCAATTTCTTTACGCGTTCTGGGTCATCAACACCCGGCATTTGGAGAAGTATTTGTCCGGACGTCTCAGCCCCGTGCTTTTGTAAAGTCGGTTCTTTGACGCCGAAAGCATTTATGCGGCTCTCAATGATCCTTAGGACCTGGTCAACCGATTGTCGCTTTAACGCGTCCTGTATCTGCACCGGAAGCGACCAAGTGATGGTGTTGCCGGATACGGCCTCTGTCCATTCTGTAAAATCGACCTTCTTTCTGACTTCATCTATTACAGCCTGCGATTGAGTCTGATCCGAAAGCACGAGCCCGACGGAATAGCTGCCCTTTTCGGCAGTGATCACGTTGCTCGTGACCGGCAGCTTCGCATCCTGAGCCGCAGCCAATGCAGCCTGAGCGTTGCTCTCAGTTACCTTTTTTAGATAATCGTCCGTGTCGACACGCATGACGAGATGCGAGCCGCCTCTGAGGTCGAGGCCGAGGTTGATGTTCTGAGAGAGGTTGGCCTTGATTCCATCGAGCGTAAAATCCTGTGCCGCAGGCATCCGCCTCGGTCCGAAAACGAGATAGATCCCAATCAACGTTACAGCGATAATGATCGCCGTTCTGATCCACAAACCGGTTCTGTTCATTGCTAGTTTACTGCTACTTCCAAAATATTCTTATTCCGGCTTTCTGCCGACAACGGCTGACTTCCCAACTTCCAGAAAGGACTTTTCGGCGCTCTGGATGATAAAACTCGTGTCCTTTACCTCTTTGATGCGACCGATTATGCCGCCGTTTGTAACAACCTCATCGTTGATCTTCAACTGAGAGATCATTTCCTGTAGTTGCTGCTTTTGACGCTTTTGCGGGAGGATGACCAAAAAGTAAAATATGCCAAAAATAACAACGAAAGGCAGAAGTGTCCAGATCAAGCTACCACCGCCTCCACCATCCTGAAATAACAAAAGTTGATTAGTCATGTAATGTACGCCTAAAGACAAAGAGAAAATGATATACATTTAAGAACTGTTAATCAAACGCCGTTATCATCGATACTTTGCAGCCCTTTCAAAAATCCTTTTCGAAATGCCTCGAACTCGCCATTTCTGATCGCGGATCGAACCTTCCGCATCGTATCCATGAAAAAAGCCACGTTGTGGTGCGATATAAGTATGGACGCAGTCATTTCGCCCGCTTGGTAGAGATGTCGCAAATACGCCAACGAATAGCGGCGGCATACGGAACATCCGCACCTGGAGTCGATCGGGCCAGCGTCGGAGGCGAACCGCGCATTCCTAATGTTGATCTTTCCGTGGGATGTGAATGCGCTTCCCGTACGTCCGTTTCGCGTCGGGATCACACAATCGAACATATCTATACCGCATCGCACTGCCTCAATAAGATCCTCCGGTGTGCCCACTCCCATCAAATAGCGTGGTGCGTCATCCGGCATCTGCGGCGCCAGAAAATCCAGCACTTCGTACATTACCGACTTTTCTTCGCCAACACTGAGCCCGCCGATCGCATAACCGTCAAATCCGATCTCAACTGTTCGTTCCAGGCTCTCGCGCCTGAGATCAAGATGTCCCGCGCCCTGGACGATCCCAAATAAACTCTGCCGCCCGCTTAGGGCTGGTCCTGTGGGTAAATGGCTTGTGGCGGGACTTTCAACGAAACCCGTATCGGCCCCCTCTTCCTGCAGTTCATTGAACCGTGATCGGGACCTGGCGGCCCAGCGATCCGTAAGTTCCAGGCTCGTTCTGGTTGCATCGATACCCGCGTCGCCGGGTGGGCATTCATCAAAGACCATTACGATCTCAGACCCAAGGTCGGCCTGGGTCTCCATCGACACTTCGGGCGAAAGGAAATGGCTGCTGCCGTCAAGATGTGAGCGGAAAGCGACTCCTTCCTCGCTGATCTTTCGCAGGGCGGTGAGCGAGAAGACTTGAAAACCGCCTGAGTCCGTCAAGAGAGACCGGCCCCATGTTGTGAATTTATGGAGTCCGCCCATCTTGCGGATGATATCTACGCCCGGCCTCAGAAAAAGGTGATATGTGTTTCCAAGAATGATACGGGCGTCGATCTCTGACTCAAGCCACTCAAATCTAATGCCTTTGACAGTTCCCTGTGTGCCGACGGGCATAAAAACAGGCGTCTCGATAACCGAACGCCTTGTAGTTAACACGCCCGTTCGCGCTTCCCCATCGCGAGCGGTTACGATCCAGTTGATGGGCTTCATAGAATCTATATTTACGGACCGCCAAAAGATCAAGTCCTATTTTCGCTTGCCGATCAGGGACCATATCTCCGCGGCTCCGATCGCAGTCTCGGATACGATCTTCCCATTTTCATTAACCAGGACGGCTGAAGGAGTTCCAAACATTCCGAATTTTCCAGCCGTCTTATAACCACGCTCTAGAACGATCGGGGACGTAAGTTCAAACTTTTCGTGTTCGGCTTTGTCGCCGTCCGAGAACACGATCAAACGCGGATCGTCTTCTCCTTTTGCCTTGTCCCATTCGTGCAGGTCCTTCATCATTTCCAGGCAGTGAGGACAAGTCAGGCTCCAAAATGTCACGAGTGTGTCTTTACCCGTGAAGGCATCAGCGCTAATCTCGTTACCGCTGATATCCTGTAGCGTGAATTGCGGGATATCTCTACCGATCTTGATTTTATGCGCGTCGCCGCTGCCGTTCGTGAAATACGTATACTCCTGATCTAGGTCCGCAGTCATAACCTGATCCACGAGTGCGCGTATGGCAGCGTCGCCGGCAGCAATATGGCTCGCTATCCGTCCTGCCGCATCCATTAGAACCGCAGTCGGCGTCCATTTAGCCTTTACGAGCTCAGCAAGCTCGCGGTCTTTTTGCAGCAACAGGATGTTACTTTGGCCGATCAACCCGAATTTGTCATCGTTATCCTTCTTTTTGCCATTGCTCACAAAAACGAGCCGAACTTTATCTTCCAGGGCGGCATTCCACTCCGTAAATTCGGTTACCATCGATTTACACGGTGTACACGTCGGGCTGATAAAAAGAAATAGGACGGGCATGTTTTCAGCACGCATGTCAGCGCGCGAAACCGGTCTGCCATCCAAGCCTGCGAGTTGAAAATCCGGGAACTGCGCCCCTATCGGGAGCCCCTCATGGGGATGGCCGACATCCTCTCGCTCGACTGGACTGCCGTCGTGTCCAACGAGTTCCAATATTTCCATCCGGCGCATGAGCTGCGTCTGCTGCTCTGAGATCCTCTTTAACAGGAAAAGGATTCCGGCCAGCAGGACAACTACCACGAGTCCGAGAACAAACGACAATATATCCCGCTCCGAATTTATAAGGCTCATCCCCTGCACCGATCGGCCGCTAAACAGCAGATAGCCTGACAAGGCGAGCAGGACAATGTTGCGGACAACACTTGCTTTTCCTACCGGTTCATTGTGGATCTGGCCAAAACAGTGGCAGTCGGGCGAGTTGCCCTTCGCTAATTGGTAAAGCATGCCTGCGATAAAGATGAGCAGCAAAACTGAAGCCCCGACCGCTCCATACCAGGAGCTCGAATTTAACAGTAGAGAACCGGCGATCAACAGCTCCACCGCGGGCAGGATGACCAACATCGGGCTCACCAGTAATGCAGGAACGCCGAAGTCTCGGAGGGCCTTTTCGGAACCGACAGGATCGAACAGCTTCGCCACGCCGGCAGTTCCGAACACCGCGGCGAGAGACAATCGCAATACGAGTAAAACTACTTCCATTAGAAATCGTCGGCCACTATATTAGAGGCAGGCACCAAATTAATAGATAAATATAGACCTATAGCCCGCGGAATCCAAAAGCGGCATCCCGAATCTCGCACTCTATTTCCCTTTCTTAACCTTGTGCCTTTCGACGAGCCGAATGGGCGTGGCGAAGAATTCGAACTCCTCCCGAAGTTGATTCTCTATGTACCTGAGGTAAGAGAAGTGGAGGCCCGCTTTTCCTCCGGATGTAAAGAGAATAAACAATGGTGGACGCATACCAGCTTGAGTCAGAAACTGTATCTTCAATCGCGACATACCGCCCTTAACCGGTGCCGGCGTGCCGCCGCCTTTGGGCTGCGATATCTTGTCCTCGAAAAACCGATTGAGACGCGAGGTCTGAATCCGCGTGTTGCGGGCCGCGTTGGCCTGCACCACAAGGGGCAGGATCTTTGTAACACGTTGGCCTGTGAGGGCCGAGATGGTAACGATGGGGGCCCAATCCAGGAACTTCATTGCCATTCTCAGCGTGCGTTCGAACTCGTAGATCGTGTTCGTCTCTTTTTCTTCCAGGGCATCCCACTTATTGACCACGATGATAACTGAACATCCCGAGTCAACAGCATATCCTGCTATGTTGGCATCAAGATTGGTCACGCCCTCGACGGCATCGATGATCAAGATGGCTACATCAGCACGCTCGAGCGACTTCTTAGCCATTATTACCGAGAGCTTCTCGGCCATCTCCGTGGTCTTGCCTTTTCGCCGGATACCCGCGGTATCAATGAGCACAAATTCCTGTCCATCGACCGTCAAATGGGTGTCGATCGCATCGCGTGTTGTACCCGCGATGGGCGAGACGATCACGCGTTCTTCGCCAAGGATCTGGTTTAGAAGCGAAGATTTACCGACGTTTGGCCGGCCTATGATGGCGAGTTTGATCTCAGGAGCAGCTTCGGTGTCGACATCATCTCCAAACTCCAAATGGTCAAAGACCAGATCGAGCAGGTCCCCTATTCCCGTACCGTGTTCAGCCGAGATAGGCGACATTTCGTAGCCAAATTGGTAAAACTCACCTGCTTCGTTCTCGACAGTTCTCGATTCGACCTTGTTAGCGGCTATTATTATCGGCTTTCCCGTATTGCGAAGCAGTACACCCAATTCCTCATCCAACGGCGTTACGCCGGCGCGAGAGTCGAGCACCCATATGATGGCAACGGCTTCGTCAATGGCGAACGACGCCTGTCTGAAAATGTTTGCGGGGATTATCGCCTCATCATCCGGGACTATACCGCCTGTGTCTACGAGACGAAACGATTTGGCCTTCCACTCAACTTCGCCAAACATACGGTCACGAGTGATCCCAGGCTGATCGCCAACGATCGCCTTGCGGCTGCCGGTCAACCGATTGAACAATGTGGACTTGCCGACGTTGGGCCTGCCGATGATGGCTACTAACGGTGCTGTCATGAGCTTTAGAATAGTAGATATTCGCCGATCCTGCACACAGTACAAAAAAGCGACCCCGCAGGATGAACCTGCGGGGCCGATCATAGTGATAAAAGGTCGCGTTTAGTACAGCGCGATGTCAAGGATCGTACCGATCACACTGCCGAGAATGGAGTAGTTACCTCCGGAGTAGCGGCCGTACTGCTGCCGGCCATAATAGCCGTCCTGATATCCCCTGCTAAAACCTTCGCGGAAATAGTGACCGTACTCGTCATAGCTAACGTAGTAGCTGTCATAACCGTATGCGGCATCCTGATAACCGAAGGAGTTTTGATAATCAAATCTCCAGCGATCCTGACTGTCTGCACGTCCGGCATAAAAGCCCTGTTCGTAACCATTGTTCAAAGCCTGCTGGAGCATCTGTGCACCATACTGGCTTGTGTAGTAATACTGCCCGCCGCGATTATAGCGATAATTGTTATACATATTATCGTAATATCGGGCCTGCTGTAACCTGAGACGGTCCTGCTGTAGTCTCAGCCAATAGTTTTGCTGATACTGCAGATAAGTGTTTCGACGCTGCTGTTGAAGCCTGCGCTGATACTCATTGTTCCGCGTCTGCCACGTGTTCCAACGCTGGTTATATTGTTGATATCGCTGCTGTTGGAGTTGCTGTTGTTGCCGCCGGTCGATCTGCTGATAACGGCGATTGCGATCGGGATTTACTCGGGTTGTCGGATTCTGACCATAGCGCGGATCACGCTGGACCTGCTGTTGCTGGCGAATACGGGCATCACGAATACTCTGGTCATTTTGCTGCTGTGACCACTCCCGCTGCTGTGACTGCCTCATCCGCTCGTCACGTTGCTGGGCCTGTCTAACCTGACCGCCACGCTGACGCTGCTGCTCGATCCGCTGCTGCTGTGCCTGCTGCTGCCGAATCTGCTCTTGCTGGCTCTGTTGCTGACGAATCGCCTGCTGCTGCCTGACTTGAGCGTCATTACGCTGCCGCTGTATCTGCTGCTTTTGTTGCTGAGCCTGCTGACGGGCCTGGTTTTCGCGTTGTCGCTGTTGGGCCCACACTTGCTGTTGCTGCTGGATCTGACGGGCATCGTCGTTGCGACGGCGCTCCTGTACGGGCTGTTCCGCCTGCGGCTGCCGTGCTGCCGGCGGAGTTGCCCTCCTTTCTTGTCTTACCGGCCTTTCCTGCCGAGCTTCTTCCCGAGCTTCTTCCGCTTTCTTTTCGTTGTTTTCTCGTCCGCGGCCACGATTTTCACGTTGCGCGCTGACATCACCAACGGCGAAGACCGTCAGTGCCCCCAAGGCTAACGCGGACATAGTAAATTTCTTGGTAATTCTTTTCATGACTTCTCCCCTTAATATTAAGACTTACGGCATAAACCAATCTGTCTACTAGACCATTTTGCAATTGCCGTTCCATAGCGTGAAAAGTCGCAACAGACCTGCTTCGTACGAAAGCCGGAGCACTTAGTGAATACCAAAAGGAAGTACGGCAAACGTTTTCGGATATAGGTTTACTAGCAATATCCATCAAATAACTTACGGCCGCATGTGCAGCCGCCCAAGATCAGCCTTTTTCAAATGCGTAAACAACACGTACTGTTAACGATCCGCTGCTCAATTCGGGTCGTGCGGATAGGGCCCTAAGCCTCAAACTGCCCGCATTGCGGATCGGCACCAGAAAGGACATTTTTTCGAGGCTGATGATCTCCAAGGGACCATATCGCTTATCGATTGAACTCTGTATCATCCGAGCGATCACCGTACCGCCAACACCCCCGCTGCCATTGAGGTTTACGTTCAATACGCGAACACGCCCGATAAGTTTTTGACCTGCCTGGTCGAATTCGAGATCGATATTTGCCTCGGCAACACCGGCAAACGGGACGCAGCCCACAAACGGAGGTGCGTAATTGCCCGAAAAAGCGAGCGGGACGTAGATTCGGCCTTCGCGAAAACGCACCGCCGTACGCATA
>JBBQGO010000071.1:0-9552 GCA_038323125.1 Pyrinomonadales bacterium | reverse complement strand
TGGAGCGCTTTACGCCCTTGTTTACACGAGGGCTTAGGCATTCGTCCGGCCCGTTAGTTATCTTTAATTGTGGATTCGTTGGAAAAACAGACTTCGGCGAGCGTCACCAGCCTCTTTTTCCTCGTGAATCCGTAGTCTTCGCCGTTCCATTTTTCAAGTGACTTTGAAAGCTCGGCCATCTCCAATTTCGTGAGATCAGGGTAGCGTTCACGCCAAGCGGGGCAGGCGGATCTCTTTACGATTCGCCGTACTGACGGGTAAATGTGAAAGGCGAACGCCGACGCGTTAAGGGCCTCGTTCATATGGTCGGTGAGAAATGGTGCGATCAGGTCCCGCCGCAGCGAATCATCGTTAATTTTCCAGTAGCCTTTATCTAACGTGACCGAGGCGGGCCGCGACTTATCGCTAATTAGCAGCGGCTTCGTCAAGCCCTCGTAAAATCTCATCCCCGCGTAGTTCGCGTATAGGTCTGCATTTGAGTAAACGCCCGAAACCAGCAATCCAAAGTATGTCCGCTCCGTTCTCTGGCCCCACGCGATCGCCTTTTTTAGGGCCTTTCCGGTCGCCGCACCCGCCTTTTCCGCCTTTCGAAGGATGTGATAATACTGGTACCCTTGCTGAAAGAAATGTTCGAGCTTGTCGGTGCCAAACTCTGTCCCGTATAACCTGACCGTAGGGCTGATCGTCGCATAATCGAGCGGCGCGGCGACAAAGATCGATTCGCTATAATCGGCTTTGTAGCTTGATGGGTGAGCCCGGAACTTATGATCTTTGATCCACTTACCAAATTTCGTTATCAATAGACTCCCATCGCCGATCTCTTTGAACAACTCGTGAGCAACAGCATCGTTCGACCGAAGGTGTTCTAGCTTACCCCGTTCCTTCTCGACTGAGCTGCAGTCCGCTCCCTTTTTCGGACCCTGATCAAGGCACTGCTGGCTCTCCGTTATTTCAGCGTTTATCTTTGCGAGTGCCTTGTCCAAGGCCGTATGGACATATTCGCTCACCTCATCGCCAATGTCGGCAAGTGGAACAGGCGGCAGATTGTACTGGTCTGTTTCGAAGGCCAATGCCGTTACCGCATTCGAGAGCAAGACAAAACAAAGGAGCAAACTGGTCAGTTGCGGCAGTTTCATATTAAACACATCTACAAAAGGCCTTTCAAACTTCACGGATTCAGCGGGTCTACATTAAACTAAGATGTTTTGAGCCGGCACAACGTGGTATCCGGCACCGCACAAACATCTATGCACTATCATCTTATCGGAATTTGCGGGACGGCGATGGCTTCGCTCGCGGGAATGCTGCAGGCCCGCGGGCACCGCGTCACGGGGTCGGATCAGAACGTCTATCCGCCGATGTCCACCCAGCTCGAGAGCCTCGGCATCGAGATAATGGAGGGGTACAGGGCTGAGAACACGGACGTGACGCGTGATTGCACCGTCGTCGGCAACACGATAATGCGGGGCAATTCCGAGCTTGAAGAAGTGCTCAACCGAAAGATGGTCTACCGCTCGCAGGCCGAGATCGTCCGGGAGGAATTCATCCGCGGTCGCCGTTCGCTCGTCGTTGCCGGAACGCATGGAAAGACCACTACGACGAGTATTGCGGCGTGGGTGTGCGAGGTTGGCGGCCTCGATCCGTCCTTCCTGGTCGGAGGCGTGGTACAAAACTTCGGCCAGAGCTTTCGCGTGACGAGCGGCGACTATTTCGTCATCGAGGGCGATGAATATGACACGGCTTTTTTTGATAAAAAGCCAAAGTTTATGTCGTACCTGCCCGAGATCGCCATCGTCAACAATATCGAATTTGACCATGCCGATATTTACAAGGACCTCGATGCTATCAAATGGCAGTTCTCACGGCTGATGAACCTTGTCCCGGGTAATGGCCGGCTGATCTGCGGAATCGATTCGCCGGAGGTTGTCGAGGTGCTCAAACAGATGGAGGGCAAACTTTACACTCGCGTTGAGACCTTTGGGCTCAGCGACGACGCCAAATGGCAGGCACGGAACATCGACTTGACGGGCGAAAGGATGAGTTTTAGAGTCTATTGCGGCGGCGAGGCATGGGGAGATTTTAAAACGGACCTCATCGGCGAGTTCAATGTGCGTAACTGCCTGGCCGTGATCATCGCGGCCGACGCCTGGGGCATTTCGCAGGAAAAGATCCAGCAGGCGTTCGACACATTCAAGTCGGTAAAACGGCGAATGGAGGTTCGCGGGATCGAACGCGGCGTGACTGTGATCGACGATTTTGCTCACCACCCGACCGCCGTTGATGAGACGCTGAAAGCGCTGCGGCAAAAGTATGCGAGCAACCGGCTGATAGCCGTTTTTGAGCCGCGATCGCGTTCGTCACGCCTTGCGATCTTTCAGGAAAGGTACAAGCAGGCATTTTCGCATGCGGACCGGGTCATCATTGCCGGTGTTTACAACACGGCCGACGCGAGCACATACGGGCAGGTCCTAAATGTTGACGAACTCGTCGCCGGCATAGCCGCCAATGGCAAGCCGGCCCATTCATTCCCTGATGCGGATGCGATCGTAGAACATCTTACGACTGAACTGAGAGAAGGTGATGTCGTAGCAATCATGTCAAACGGGGGCTTTGGTGGTATTCATGACAAACTGCTCGGCGTGCTGCGCTCCGACTAGTTGGCCAGGCCGGGGCCGGTGTCGATCCTTCCATTAAAATTAGCCAAGCTCACGACGATCTCGTCGATGAGCGAGAGGCGGTCGCCGAGGGCCGGAACGCCATTGACGATAATCGAGACGACGAGTTGCTCACTCGCAGCCGTTGTCACATAGCCTGAGAGGGCCGATACCTGATCGAGTGTTCCGGTCTTGCCGCGAAAGTTCGCAACGGCCGCCGTACCCTTAAATCTCCTGCCCAGAGTCCCGTCCACGCCGCCGATGGTCAGGCTGTCCCGCCACGCCTGCGAATACCTGCTTTGCTTCGCCATGTAGGTGTAAAGAGTGACGACCGCCGAAGGCGTGACCAAGTCGCGACGCGACATACCGCTGCCGTCGTGCTGAACGACCGCATCATCGGCGATGCCTATCTGTTTATAAAAGCTCTTAGCAGCGGCGAGGCCCAGAGCAGAGCTATCCGCGTCAGGCGAGGCCGGCCGGCCAAATCGTTCGCCGAGGGTCCACAGCATCACCTCGGTGTACATATTCTGACTGGGCTTCATCGTCTTGGCGGCGATAAGGCCGAATGGCGGCGACTCAAGCCTGGCGATCTCGACGGGCGGAGCGGCTGCGACAATGGGAGCCATGGCGGTCGTTCTTGCAGACCCTGTGACGGTGATCCCTTTTAGGGCCAGCCGTTCTTTCAACAGGGCCACAAACAACTCGGCGGGGCGGCTGACGGTAACGCGTCCCGTAAAGCCGTCATCACCGACCGGCAAGCTGCCGCTGATCTCGATAATGTTCGCGTCCAGCTTTTTGGTGACCTTGAGGTCGCGCCTGCCGGTCGTCATACAGCGGTTGACGATCTGGATCAACTGGGTTGGCGGATCCAACTTCACGCTGCATTGGTAACCCGAGGGGCCCGGCCGGACGCTCAACTGGATAGCGTTGTCATTTACCGGCAAAGCCGATACCTCGGCACCGTAATACCATTGCAGGTCGTCCCATTCCCACGTACTCGGAATCGCGAAGCCCTTAAAATAGCTTTCATCCCCGATCAGGTCGCCCTCGATCCGCACGACGCCGGCTTGCTTGATGCGGTCGGCGAGGTCGTCGAGGCCCTTGAAAGGATCTCCGTTCGAAAAACTGTTCGATATCGATATATCGCCGCGGCCATAGATGCGGAGAGGCCCTCGGATAGTGCCGCCGGCGTCCGGCCTCGCATCGGCGTAGACACTCGTCACAAAACGAAAGTCCGGCGTCAGCCGTTCTAACGCAGCGGCCACCGTGAAATTTTTCATATTCGACGCGGGCATGAAGTATTTGTCCGAGTCGTTCTCGAATACGGTCTTTCCCGAATTGAGCACCGTGATCTTGATGCCGACGCGCCCCCGCCGCGCTGCAGGTGCAAACATCTGCTGACGGATCCTGGACTGGAGATGCTCCAATGTCTGAACGGTCGAGGGCGTCGCAGGGGGCGTCATCACGGGTGTGATCATTGGACGCGGCGTCGGCGTGTTCGTTGCGGACGGTTCCCCGACAGTACGTGCCCGGACGTTTTGAGAATTGACGATGGTGCCGGAACTCAGGCCCGCCGCTAGAGAGCCTAGGACGAGTGCGGACGATGCGATAAAGCGGATCTTCATATTGAACCTAGTTTAAATCATCACAAACAAAAGCAGCAGCAACATATGTCACCGCTGCTTCCGATACGTGGTCGCGCTAACCTTTCGCCCCGGGCGTCACTTACACTTCGAATAGCCGCAATCACGGCATGAATCGCATCCCGAGGCATGTTCGAGCTGGCCGCCGCATTCGGGGCACTTGCCGATCATCGTTGACATCGAGGTCTCCACCGCCGTTGCCTTTCCGATGGAGCGTGTCGATTCGGGCTCGCCCTTTAAGCGGCGATCGACGAGCAGCAAACACTCGGCAACCGCCTGTTCGGGCGATGTCAGCAGGCGTTCGTTAAACCAAACGGCGTGCGTCGCCGTGACCTTGTCGAGGCTGCGGGCAACGTCGCGGGCTTCGAATCCGCCGCGGAGCATCTTGGACGCCAGCAATCCGACACCGGCGCTGATCGGCCCGGCGACGAATACCTCGAGGATACGCTCGCCGTCATGATTGACCGTGACATAGAGGTTCTGTCCCTCAAAAGGGATACGCCACGTCGAGCCCCGCAATTCTCGTGGCCGACCGACCCGAGCCTGAAGCGTAGGGGCTTCTAAATTACGTCCCTCCACGCTCATGTCGCCATTATTATCAACCTCAGCGTCAACAGCCGTAGGAGTTTCGGCCAAGGCGGCCTTCATTGAGTTGAGGACCTGATTTTCACGGCTGCCGTCGCGGTAATAGCTCACAGCCTTGCACCCGAGCTTGCGTGCGAGGTGATAAAGCTCGTCGACAGATTCGACGGTGTCGTCGTTGGCACCGTTACACGTCTTCGAGATCGAATTATCAACATGCTTCTGTGCCGCGGCAAGAACCTTGACGTGCTGTATCGATTTAATATTCATCGCCGAGATAAAGTGCGGAGGCAGATCGCTCTCGTGTTCGACCACGTATTCGGCGGCCGCTTTTATCGATTCCTCATCGGTCTGATCGACCTCAATTCCCAGGGCCTCGGCTGCCGGTGTGTGAACATAAGTGCGTGTGCCGAGCGTGTCCTGGCGAACATAAGCCCACGAAAAATTGGGTTCAATGCCCGACGACGTTTCTGCCACAAGCGAGATCGTACCCGTCGGGGCGACGGTGGTCACCTCATAGTTTCGCGGCGTCAGCGGGATATCGCGGGGTATGCCCAGCTCGTCATAGATGAACCGCGAATAGGCCTCACGGTTGGCTTCGAACTCAGGAAAAACGCCTTTTTCTTTTCCCAACCGGAGCGAGGCGAGCCACGATTCACGGCGGACAAAGCCCATCACCTTTTCCATCAGGTCGAGCGAATCGTCGCTGCCATATGTCACACCCATCTTCAAACAGAGATCGGCAAATCCCATAATTCCGAGGCCGACCGGACGCGTTCGTTTGACCACGTCGTCGATCTCGGGCAGTGGAAAGTGGCCCGCATCGACCACGTTGTCGAGAAACTGTGTACAGAGCTGGGTCACCCGCGAGAGGCGTTCCCATTCGATAATGCCGTCGCCCTCATCCGTCTTTCTAAAGAACTTGGCTACGTCGATCGAGCCGAGATTGCACGAGTTATTAAAATGGAGCTGCTGTTCGCCGCACGGGTTGCATGCATAGATCGGGCCCATCGAGGCCATCATGTGGTTATTGCGGTTAACCTCGTCGATAAAGATTATGCCCGGCTCGGCATATTTATGGGCTGAAGCGATGATCCTGTTCCAGATATCGGGCGAGTAGACCATGCCCGGCATCGGCGGCTCCTCGACCGTGCAGTCCGACAGGTCGGCCGTCTCAAACGCCAGTTTGTCGGCAAAGGTAGCCGTCGATCCGTCAGGACGGCGGTAAACCACATAATCGGCACCGGTCACCGAATCAAACACCGCCTGCGTCCACGGCTCACCCTTAAACTCGGTTTGAAACCACACGCCGCTGTCCACCGCGTCCATAAATAGGTCGGTGACCGTGACTGAAATATTAAAATTGGTAAGGCTGGTCTGGTCGTTCTTGGCGTGGATGAACCGCAGGATGTCGGGATGCGAAACGCTCAGGATGCCCATATTGGCACCGCGGCGGACACCGCCCTGCTTTACGACCTCGGTCGTCTGGTTGACGATGTTCATAAAGCTGACCGGGCCCGAAGCCACGCCGCGTGTCGAATTGACCATCGAACCCGCGGGCCGCAGAAACTCATAGGTCATGCCCGTTCCGCCGCCGGTCTGGTGGATGATCGCGACGTTTTGCGCATGCTCCATAATGCCCTCGATCGAATCGGGAACGTGGAGCACAAAGCAGGCGGCGAGCTGGCCCTTTGGCTTGCCCGCGTTGACTAGGCACGGCGTGTTTGGCACAAATTCGCGTGCGAGCATAACGGCCGTCATCTCGTTATAAAACAATTTCTGCTGAAAGGGGTCGGCTTCGGCCCTCGACACATGGCCGACGACGCGGCGGACGATGTCCTCCCACGTTTCGAGCGGCTCGCCGTGTTCATCCTTAAGCGAGTAGCGTTTGCTGACGACTTTCTGGGCGTTCAGGCCGAGAGGGACATATTCGCGTGCCGAAGCCGTTCCGGCACCGTTGCCGACTCCATTTTTCTCGAGAAAACTGCTTATTGCCGTCTCAAAAATTGTGCTCATAACTGATCACTCCTCCCTCCCAATTTATGTGAAAACGCCGATGTCGATTTAATACTATTTTAACATCTGAAATAGCATTAGCTAAGACGTGGAACGATGAAATGTATTGGTTTGCCGAGTTTGAAACCGAAGAAAACGAACGGTCCGTTAGTGAGAAAAGTCTAATCACAAATCGCCGCGATGTCAAGATATTTTTGCACAAGATATTGCGTAACCGACCCAAAGCACCAACAAGCTAAGGTATTATCTGTTAAACGGCCGCCGCCGCCGCGACCCGTCGATCGCCAAACCGGAATAAAAACTAAGCTCAGCAAGAAGAGGCCTCCCGCCGCGAAAATCTCAGAAAGATCCGCTTAGCTGCTGGTTTTATTCGCGATTTTGCGCACGCTGGTCGCGACTGTGTAGATAACAATCGCGAAGGAGCTAATTTTGTTCGCGAAAAAGATGAATTTAATCGCGACGGATGTGAACCTATTGACGACCCGCCGGCAGAATAACTAAAGAAATGATTTTCATCGCGAATAAAGTGAGTTTCTTCGCGATAAAGCTGATATAGGTCGCGAAGCGCATATACCCGATCGCGAAGAATATGATTATTTTCTTCGCGAAAATCTAATCCGGCCGGAGCGGTTACGTCCGATCTGCGGACATCATCGGGTTAGTCCGGTGAAATTCCTTGACATTTACACGTGATGACCGTCTGATCGGCGTCCGAGTCATCCGGCATCCGCGAAAAAGCAGAACATCTATTCGGGCAACGACGAGCATCCCGTCGGATTGGCTAAATTGCCCAGATAAAAGAGATTTCTTGACATTTTAGCAGAAAAACATATAAACTTGCTTAATTCTATAGAAAGGAACAATTTCAAATACCTGCTTTCGTTTCACTCGATCACGAGCGAAAGCCCACTTAGCTAAGTTAAAATTACCATTGGAGAACAAGACATATGTTGAACAACAACTCGACGAGCAAATGGAACGGACTTAGGTTCGTCCTTGTGTTCGCCGCGGTGGCGATGCTCGCCATTTCGGGATTCTCGGCAAACGCAAATGCCGCCACCTTCGTAGTTACCAAGACCGCCGATACAAACGACGGCGCTTGTGACGCAGATTGCTCATTTCGCGAAGCGGTCACTGCCGCAAACGCTGCTCCGGGTGCAGATATCATCACGCTTCCGGCCGGGGTCTATACACAGACTATCGCCGGTCCGAATGAAGACTTGAATGCAACGGGTGACTGGGATATTACTTCCGAGATCACGATCAACGGCGCCGGGTCGGGTACGACCATCCTGGAAGCAAATGCAGCCCCGTTTACCGGGAACGATCGAGTTTTGCACTTTGTTACGAATGCGACAGCCGTTTTTGTAAATGGAGTGACTCTCCGTAATGGCTTCGTTAGATTCGTCTCGCCGGGGAGCGTCGCTGGAGGCGGCGGTGCCAGGATCGAAACGGCAACGACGAATGTTACTTTCGACGATGTAGTTGTGACCAATAACGGGAGCGAGACCAGGGGCGGCGGAATTCAGCTGGCTACTGCCGGAGCGGGGTTCAATATGACGAATAGTGCCGTGACCGGCAATAGGTCAGGGAGCGACGTAACCGGGTCCGGCGGGTCGGGAGCCGGTGTAGACATCGGAGGTGCGGTCGGTGCCACTACCTCTGTCGTCAATATCACAAACACAAACATAAGCGGCAATCAGGGCCTCTCGCCCATAGCCAATGTTTTTGGCGGCGGCCTGATTGTTAGCTCGATCGGCGCGACGGTGAACGTTACGGGCTGTACGATAAGCAATAATATCGCCAACCCACCGAATAATTCGGGCTTCGCGGGCGGTGTTTACAACCAGGATGCGACACTCAACATCACTGACACTGTCATAACCGGAAACACTGCGAAAACAGAAGCCGGCGGTCTCAGGATCCTGGCCAATAGCGGAAATGCGAATACAACAATAATTAACAGTACTATTTCAAATAATAGTGCTGGAATCAGGGCTGGTGTGCTAAATGCAGCAAATGCCTTTGAAGCCAATTTTACGGCCACGGGTACGACAATCAGCGGCAACACTGCGACCTTGGCTACCGGTGCGGGGATCGGAGCGGTTTTGAACACGGGAACCATGGGTTTTCCGACGATGATCATAACTAATTCTACGATTAGCGGAAATGTCGCACCCGACTTGGCTGGTTTGACTAACGCCGGTGCGAACGCGACTCTGCTCGTGAGCTATAGCACGATCGTCGAGAACGTCGCAAACAATACTGATGACCCGACGGGCGGTGGTATTTTTCAGTCCACTACCGGTTCAAGCTTTATCCAGAGTACTATCGTAGCCAATAACATCGCCCAGACGGGTCCCGATCTTTTTGGTGTTATAAACTCGCTTGATTATAACCTCGTCGAGAACGTAATGGGAGCAACATTCACGCCCGGGCCGAACGACACAATAGGCGTTGATCCCAATCTTGGCCCTCTGGCAGCTAACGGCGGCCCCACGCTGACGCATCTGCCATTGGCAGGCAGCCCTGTAATCGACCAGATCCCCGTCGGCACGAACGAGTGCGGCACTCCGATCGATAAAGATCAACGCGGTTTTGATCGCCCATTTGGTGCGACCTGCGATAAGGGGTCGGTTGAAGTAGGAGGTGCGGGA